>JAGQQQ010000866.1 GCA_020426125.1 Planctomycetaceae bacterium | reverse complement strand
ATGCTCCGCCAGCAATGGGAACGGGTTGGTCAGAAAGACTTCCGCTCCCTCGCCGACTATGTGGCTCCCCTCGACTCCGGACAACCAGACTACGTCGGAGCCTTCGCCGTCACCACGGGCATCGGCTGCGACGAGTTGGCGGCCGAGTTCGAGGACGACCATGATGAATACAGCTCCATCATGGCGAAGGCGGTTGCGGACCGACTGGCTGAAGCGTTCGCGGAGTATCTGCACCACTATGTCCGGACGCACGCTTGGCACTACGAACACGAACACGCGTATCAGCCGGAAGACCTGATCGCGGAGAAGTACCGCGGCATTCGCCCTGCCTTCGGCTACCCAGCCTGTCCCGACCATACGCGGAAAACTCCTCTGTTCGAACTCCTCGATGCCACAACCAACACAGGTATCACCCTCACTGAGTCCTACGCGATGTGGCCGGCGGCGTCCGTCAGCGGAATGTATTTCGCCCATCCCGAGGCGCGATACTTCGCCGTCGACCGGATCCTCAAAGACCAGGTCGAAAGCTACGCCGAACGAACCGGCATGACCATCGACATGGTCGAACGCTGGCTTGCCCCAAATTTGGGTTACTAAACGGACGAGTCGCGTAAACACAGTCGGCGGGTGCAAGTGAGGTGGAATGTATCGCAGCTTGGACGCGGATCATTGAGTGGACTCTTTGGACGCGCCCAGACGAACGTCGCTCTCCAAGATCCAGATGTCGATGAGCAATCCAGTGATTCCCTAGGCCCCCCCGTCGTCAAGGGCCATAGGGCAATACGGCGGGTGTTGTTCTCAAAACTCCCACCAGAGAGGCGCTCTGCGTAGTCAGGGAGATCACGCAGAGCCATTCCGGTCAGTGAATTCCTCGTTGGACAGAAGTCCCCTTTGGATCACTGACTTGGGCTGCGTCACAGTTCGTTTCAAATTGTTGAATTCCCCATCTAGTGCATCATCCAGTCCTAATGTGGATGATGCACTAGGCCGCACAGACTCCGCTCCCGAGAACTTCGCCAGCGTCCGCAATGCAGCCATCGGCTGGCTCCGGAAGATCGGCGAGAGCAACATCGCCGCCGCCCTCCAAAAAAACGCACTCAAAGTCAACGACCTCCTATCCAACCTCGGCATCATATAAAAACGGGGGTCCCTGCCCTGTGTAGATGAGGGTGGGAATTCTCGTCGCCAGTCCTATCGACTCGGATGATTTCCGCGAACGCACTGATTTTCTCGCTGCCACTTGCACATCGGTCCCCGATTGCGGCAGACTATTCGCGAAACGGAGCAAAGCGAATGCAATCTATGAATAGAAGAAGTGTTCTAAAACAGGCCATCACTGGAGCTATCGCCGCGACGGCCTGGTCTCCATTAACTGCGCAGACTCGCCGGGCAGCCAACGATCGCCTGACGGTCGCACTGATTGGCTGTGGCAGCCGGGGATTCAATCTGCTGAATGACTTCCTGGCCGAACCTGATGCCCAGATCGTGGCCGTCTGCGATGTGCATGACCTGCACTACCGTGACAGAGACTGGGGCAAGGGGCCTCAGTGTGGCCGCATTCCTGCCCAGCGAGCCGTCGAGCAGAAATATGGCCAGGCACGGAAAAGCGGCAACTTTTCCGGCGTGGATGCTCTCGTCGATTTTCGCGAAGTCTGTGGTCGCGATGACATCGACGTCATCGTGGTGGCGACTCCGGACCACTGGCATGCCCGCTGCACGATGGAAGCCCTCCAGGGAGGTAAGGACGTCTATTGCGAAAAGCCGGTGACACACCTCTTTGGAGAAGGGCAAGCGATCGTCCGGGAAGTTGAGAAACACAAAGCCATTTTCCAGACGGGCTCCCAACAGCGTTCCGAAGACGTCTTCCGACGCGCGGTCGAGATCATCCGCAACGGAGTTCTCGGAAAAATTGAGCGGATCGAAGTGGGGCTCCCTCCTGGATACGACGGTCCGCAGGGGGAGACAACCGTGTTGCAGCCTCCCAAGGGGTTAGACTATGACCTGTGGTGCGGTCCTTCGGAAGTATTGCCATATATGCGGGCTCGCCACCATCGCTGGTGGCGGGGTCACCGGATGTACGGAGGAGGCGTGCTGATGGATTGGATCGGCCACCACAATGACATTGCCCATTGGTCCATGGACATGGACAACAGCGGCCCCACTCGGGTCACAGCTCAGGGCTGGACCTTCCCTGAAACCGATGTCTACGACAGTCCGTTTCACTACACAATTGAGTGCGAATACGCGAACGGCATTACGAGCACGATCTCGGACAGCAACCTGCTGGGAACGAAGTGGATTGGCGAAAACGGCTGGCTGCACGCCACACGAGGAAAACTGACCGCATCCGAAGAGGCGTGGACAAAGCCGAACTTCCAATCCGGGTCGTTTGAAGCCCGGAAATCACCGGGACATATTCGGGACTTTCTTGACGGGGTCCGCAATCGTGTGGAGTGCATTGCTCCGGCGGAGACGGCCCATCGGTCGATCACTCCCGGTCACTTGGGATATGTCTCACACGCGCTGGGGCGACCGTTAAAGTGGAATCCGGAACGGGAGCAAGTCGAGAACGATCCGGAAGCGGATCAACTGCTCAAGACTGTGAGCTACCGCGAACCGTGGACCTTAGCGGAAAAATCGTGACATTGTTCAATGTGGAGATACGGGTTCGTCGGTGGATTCGGCAAGACTCGATGGTCACGCCTATTGCTGGGGGGAGTTCTTTGGGAGTTACCAAGCTCGCTCGTCCGAATCCTCCTCATCGATGTCCAACCAGAGATGGCTATGATCAACGATTGAAAAATCGTTGACATGGTTTTGAAGGTAGAGAATCGTTCTCCGGGAACATTCCGACGGATCGTCGAAATCTAATCTGGGCCAAAACTCTGGAAAAGATTCAGCCAGCGCAGCCACAAAACCCTCCTCGATCCCGCTGATCGCAATTGCGTTGAACACGGTGCGACGGGAATCGGGACAATTCAACATCTCCATCAGAATGGCTTTCGCCCAGACTTCGAGTGTCGCCGCTGGTAAGCGGGTCGCACTCCCAACTGCTGTTTCCAGCTGTGCATACCAACCTACGGAAGCGGCCATGACGGGGGACATTCAATTTGAAGTTGCGGAAAGTGCAATTCGTGAACGTGGGGATGCTGCCGTCCTTGGGGGGAATCGTGATTGATGGAACTCCGTGAAAGCATCGGGAAGGGAACGAGGTGTCTCGTTCCTCTTCTCCCTATGACCTCACTATTCGTCCATAATCTCTTCTTCTTTGGTTTTGGCAAAATCGTTGACCTGATTTTCGTATTTCTTGGTCAACTCTTGAATCTCGTCTTTCAACGCCTTGAGATCGTCCTCGGAGATCATCTTTTCCTTTTCGGAACTCTCCGCATTCTTGTTGGCATCCCGGCGTACGTTGCGGATCGCGACGCGAGCTTCTTCCGCGAATTTGCTGACCCGCTGCGTCAACTCCCGGCGGCGCTCGGTTGACAGGGCGGGGACGTTGATGCGGATGAGACGGCCATCGGAGTTGGGAGCCAGTCCGGCGTCGCTGGACTGGATCGCTTTCATAATCTCTTGAAGAGTTCCCTGATCGAAGGGGCGGATGACAATCTGCTGTGGCTCAGGAACGCTGATGTTGGCCATCTGCTTGAGCGGAGTGGGGGAGCCGTAGTAGTTGACCCGCACGGAATCGACCAGCCCCGGGGTGGCGCGACCGGTCCGCAGGCCGGTCAGATTGCCGCGAAAGACTTCCACGGCCTTTTCCATCCGCTCTTCGGCGTCCATGGTGATTTCATCGGGTTCCATTGCCATTTGTCTTACTCCTGAGAATTAACCATCTGGCCACGAAAAGTTCCGTGACGGAATGTGCATTCGGGGATTTCTTCTTCGCGAGCGAGACGCCCAATCGACACGGCGTCCGTCGCCCTGCCAACATATCGAAGCAGTCCGGGGATGAGAAGCGCAGTCCCACGGATTCAGGCATCGGCCGCAGTTGTTTGGGGATCGAAATCCGCTTAGACTTGCGGGAAATCGGCACTCTCGTCCGTTTCGTGCCTTGTCGGGTTGACGCAACACTTGTGGAGTCCGCGTTCACGATGAACCTCCTCCCCCACGTTCTCCCCTTGCGGGAGCTTGTCGCCTGTTCCTTGCTCGTGGCTGTTTTGGCCGGACCGGCTTTGGCTCAGGATCCGGGGCGTCAATCGGTCGCGGAGGATCCGCCGCCACCGACATCGCTGGAGAAGCTCGACTCCGTCTTCAAGAGCGCCGTCAACGTGATGGAATTGCTCCTGTTCTATCGGCTGGGACAAACGGAACGGGACTACATCCAGTTTCAGCCGGGGACTCCGTATGTTCGGGATCGGGGGAGCGAGGGAAACTTTGAGAAGCTCAATGACGGGGATCCCTATCCCGCATCGAAATTGACGCCCGACGAAGTCCAAATTCTGGGCGCTCAAAAGAAAACCACCGGAGGACACACACTCGATGGGGCGGTGCGAAGTTACCGACACGGGATTCTCGGCAACGAACTTGTCGACTACGTCATTGTCAAAG
>JAGQQQ010000865.1 GCA_020426125.1 Planctomycetaceae bacterium | reverse complement strand
CATGAAACCGTTGTTCGCGATGGCGATCCCAGAGTTCAGCGCCATGTCGACCATAAACACGGGAGCCAAAATCCAGAACGCCAACTGAGGGACCGGTGGGACCAACATTAACGCAATCATGTTGATGGACTTGAGTGCCGTGCAGACAATCAGAACAACGCGGTTGCCGTGTGCTTCGGCCAACCGTCCGAACCACTTCGCACTGATCGCTCCCCCAACCCAGGAAAACACCCAGAGCATCAGCACCTCATCAGCGGACATGCCGATGTGGTCGAGGAGATAGAGGGAAATGAACGGGGCGCCCATCATCGCGGCGAAATGCCAGAAACAGGTGAACCCAATAAACGAGCGAAATCCCGGATGGCGAAACGGCCCCGACAACACCTCCCAAAGTCCCGCATCGGGAAGCCGGGTGACTTTCGGCTCATCCACCTTGAAGAACATCAGAATGTCGATCACCCCAAGCAGGCAACCGATCAGAACAATCCCGGCAAACCCCTGTCGGATGTCCGTGGCCAGATACCGAAGTCCCAGACTCGCCCCCACCAGCGACAGTGCCGCGGTGGCCTGCATCCAGTAGTGCCGGATTCCCCAGTAATGGCTGAGTCCTTTGTGAGGAAGGTAGTCTCCCATCCAACTCAGCCAGAGTGGATTGCAGAAATGAACCAACCCCTGCGTCGCGGCCCAACTGAGGAGCAACGCCCACAGCCAGATCACATCGGGAACCTCTGGGAAGAGCCACGGTCCCACCGCCGCCGGGATGCACAGCAGACGCTGCAACAGTGAAAACCAAAACCACCAGGGCCGACGATAGTTGAGTTTGTTTCCCAGCCATGCGGCGAGGAATTGCACAAACAACATCCCGGTCGGCAATGCCCCCAAGATGCCGACATGGAGGCCCGTGCCTCCGAGATCGCGGACAATTTCGATGGACGCGGGGCAGGTGGTCAGTTGTGTATAGGCCATCCCCAGGCAACCGGCGATCACAATCACCACCTGGGCTTGACGCAGCGTCCACACGGACGTTCTCCCGAAAAAGACAAGCGGGAAACTCTCGCACACGTTCCCGGTTTCGGCAAGACGGGTTTTCCCAAATCTCTCAGTCGGGAGGGGGCAGGACCGCGAGACCCTCGACTCCGTTATTCGACGGTCAGCATCAGGTCTCCGGTGGAGACCTGCGTGCCGGCGGAAACCAGAAGTTGTCCGACGGTCCCTTCCCGTTCGGCGTTGATGGTTGTCTGCATCTTCATCGCTTCCAGGACCAGGAGTTTCTGTCCTTTTGAGACTTTGTCCCCCTGCTGGACGGCAACACTGACGACCATCCCCGGCATGCTCGCCCCAACATGGCTGGGGTTTGAGGAATCGGCCTGAATGGCTTTATGCACGGCCGATTCGATCGATGTGTCTTCAATCGTCACGTCGCGAGGTTGACCGTTCAATTCAAAGAAGACGGTGCGGGTGCCATCGAGATGCGGCGTGCCAACGGTCTGGTACTTGATGAACAGGGTCTTTCCAGGCTCGATGTCGGCGGCGATTTCCTCCCCGACATTCATTCCGAAGAAGAACACAGGCGTCGGTAATACGCTGGTGTCACTGTATTTCTTGCGATGTTTGGCGAAGTCTTCAAAGACTTTCGGGTAAAGGAGCGCACTGAGGACTTCGCGATGGCTCGGTTCGTATCCGAGAACTTTCTCCAGTTCCTTGGCCTTCTCTTCGAAATTCACGGGGGGCAACGTCGCACCCGGGCGGCCTTCAAACGGTTTCCGATCCCCAAGAATTCGCTTCTGCACCTCTGCAGGGAACCCGCCCACGGCCTGCCCCATCGCGCCACTGATCAGGTCGATGACCGACTCGGGGAAGGACAGTTCCCGGTCCCCATTTTTGACATCGTCGGTGGTGAGATCATTGGCAACCATGAACAGGGCCATGTCTCCGACCGCTTTCGATGTCGGGGTCACCTTGACGATGTCGCCGAACATTTCGTTGACCTCGGCGTAAACATGGCAGATTTCCGGCCACCGGTCCGCCAACCCCAACGCCCGGGCCTGTTCGTACAGATTGGTGTACTGTCCCCCGGGCATTTCGTGGTTGTAGAGGTCACCCGTTCCTGGCAGGACGACACTCTCAAACGGCAAATAAAACTCCCGCACACATCGCCAGTATTCGGCGATCTCATCAAGCCGGGCGGCATCCAGTTCGGTGTCCCGATCCTGATGACGCAGCGACTCGCAGAGCGTGTTGAGATTGACTTGCGAAGTCCCTCCCGACATCGGAGCCATGGCCGCGTCGACAACGTCGACGCCTGCCGAGGACGCTCTGAGCAAAGAGGCCGCCTGGATTCCCGCCGTGTCATGGGTATGGAAGTGAATCGGCAAGTCGACTTCCTGTTTCAGGGCGTCGACGAGTCGGTACGCCGCTTCCGGCTTGCACAGTCCGGCCATATCCTTGATGGCCAGAATATGAGCCCCCATCTTCTCCAGTTCCTTCGCGAGATTGATGTAATACTTGAGGTCATATTTGGTGCGTTTGGGATTGAGCAGGTCGCCGGAATAGCAGATGGCTGCTTCACAGATCGCGCCCGCCGCACAGACGGCTTCCATTGCGACACGCATGTTTTCCGTCCAGTTGAGTGCATCAAACACGCGGAACACATCGATCCCGGATTTGGCCGACTCCTTCACGAAATCTTGCACCAGATTGTCGGGATAGTTGGCATATCCGACGGCACTCGAAGCTCGGAGCAGCATCTGGAAGAGAATATTCGGACACGCTTCCCGCATCCGATCGAGCCGCTCCCAGGGGGACTCTTTCAGAAACCGCATGGAGGTGTCAAAGGTCGCTCCCCCCCACATCTCTAAAGAGAACAACTGCGGCAGCAGGTAAGAGTACGCTTCGGCAATGTGAACCATGTCGTAGGTTCGGAATCGGGTCGCATGCAGCGACTGGTGGGCGTCCCGAAACGTCGTGTCCGTGATCAGCAGACGCTTTTCGGACTGGAGCCACTTGGAGAATTTCTCGGCGCCAAGTTCCAGAAACTTGTCTCGGAGACCTTCGGGGCGATGGGGGAGATGGTCGAACGATGGCACCGGGGCCGGTTCACGTCGTGTCGCCACCGGTCGCCCTTGCACCAGCGGATTGCCATTGATGATGGTCTCGCCGATGTAACTCAGGATCTTTGTCGCCCGGTCGCGCCGCTTGGCGAACTCAAACAACTCGGGCGTCTTATCGATGAAGGTGGTCGTGCACTTGCCGTTCAGAAAGTCGGGATGCTTGAGCACGTTCATGAGGAAGGGGATGTTGGTTTTGACTCCCCGGATCCGGAACTCGTGCAGAACGCGATCCATCCGCCGTACCGCCTCCTCAAACCGCCGTCCGCGAGCGGTGACTTTGACGAGGAGCGAATCGTAATACGGATGCACGAAGGCCCCCGAGAACGCCGTCCCCGCGTCGAGGCGAATTCCCATCCCTGCGGCCGATCGATAGTGGGCGATGCGCCCGTAATCAGGAACAAACTTGTTGCCGGGGTCTTCCGTCGTCACCCGACTCTGTAAAGCAAAGCCCGTCGTCTTGATGTCTGACTGTGAATTGATCCCGATATCCTCATCGGAGAGCTTGTGCCCTTGGGCAATCAAGATCTGTGAGCGGACGATATCAAACCCGGTGACTTCTTCTGTGACGGTGTGTTCCACCTGGATTCGCGGGTTGACTTCGATGAAGTAGAA
>JAGQQQ010000864.1 GCA_020426125.1 Planctomycetaceae bacterium | reverse complement strand
GTCCTGTACTTCGGCTCCCCTGGCTGGCCGACAGATCCTCATGTGACACATATCATCGTCGAGGCGGGGGCAATCAACACGTTTGTCCTTTTGACGTCGAGTTACTTCGTTGTGGTCGCTCACGAAGCAATGGCCCTTAAGAACTACGCCAAGGCCAAGAAGTTTTTGGTGTTCACGTTCGTGCTTGCTTGTGTGTTCCTTGGGATCAAGGCCATTGAATATACGGGCAAGTTTCAACACCAGATTCTTCCCGGTCAGATTCCGGAAACGGATCTGCAAGCCGTGCGGATGCTTCGCGATGACATGGAGAATGTCGTTGATAGCCGACTCAACACTTTGATTCCCGGCGATGAACGGCCACATATCAAGCAATCGATGTTGCTGGAAGAGCTTGATACGGCGGAAGGGGCTCGGCAGGCGGAACTCGCCGCGTGGCGGCAGCTTTACGAGCAGTTCTCCAAGTATCGAGAAGATGTCTCAGCCAACCGAGTCTCTTATGATCAAGCCGA
This sequence comes from Planctomycetaceae bacterium, assembly GCA_020426125.1. Classification (GTDB taxonomy): domain Bacteria; phylum Planctomycetota; class Planctomycetia; order Planctomycetales; family Planctomycetaceae; genus HKST-UBA70. The sequence goes on along the minus strand of JAGQQQ010000864.1, from coordinate 2,186 downwards.
GGAACGTCTGCATCAATGGCATGAGAGTGAGATTCTGGGGCCATTGATGTCCAGCGTTGAGATGAGGCATCCCATCGTCTACGGAAATCTGTTCGCATCCACGTACTTTCTGATGACCGGGTTTCACGCGATCCACGTGATTGTCGGGATGATCCTGTTTGGGGCGTGTCTCATGCCGTGGACGACGCTCGACGCAAATTGGACGGATTGGGTCGAGAACAGTGGCCTTTATTGGCACTTTGTGGACTTGGTTTGGATTTTCCTGTTCCCGTTGCTGTACATTATTCCGGGAAATATTTGACCGGTTGCTGGAATCGTGAAACCTCGTATTCCATTTTTTGCAAATTATTGAGCCACTCGAATGTCTGATCACGGCCTCCACAAAGTCAACTATGCGATGATCTTCGGCGCACTGTGCGTCTGTACTGTGATCTCATACGCCCTGGACAGCGTCCCAAATTCCGCGATCTTGGTGACCGGCGTTTTGGCGATCGCTGTCGCGAAGGCGTTGTTTGTGATGACTTATTTCATGCACTTGAAATTCGAGGGGAAATGGAAGTTCATCATTCTGATGCCGACGGCGATCCTCGCCGTCGGGCTGATGTTCGCGCTCGCTCCCGACATGGCGATGCACTACTACACAAGCGACGTTCCCCAAGTGCGTTATGGACAATCAGAAACGGGACACGCCGAACATCAGGACGCCCCCACGAGCAAGTCCGAGGAAAGTCACCACTAATCTGCGCGTCTTTCCCACTGTCAAAGTCGCTGCACGCTTCTTTTCGCGATTGAGAATTGCCAATCAATGTCCGCCGTTGCCGTCGATCAGGTTGAACATCGTTACGGTGACCGCGTGGCGCTCGCGGGTGTGAGTTTCACCGTTGAGGAACGGCAAATTTTTGGACTCCTTGGTCCCAATGGATCCGGCAAGACCACGCTCTTTCGGATCCTGTCCACGTTGATGCCGCTGCAAAAGGGATCGGTCACCGTTTGTGGAGCCAACGTCAAGTCCGCGCCCGATGACGTGAGGCGACACATCGGGGTCACCTTTCAGGCTCCGAGTCTCGACGGCAAATTGACAGTCTACGAAAATCTCAAGCATCAGGGACACCTCTACGGCCTTTCGGGACAGACACTGACGCAGAAGATCGAAGACTCGATGGCGAAACTGGGCGTCGCCGACCGTGCGAGAGACTTCGCCGAGAAACTCTCCGGCGGACTCAAACGCCGGGTGGAAATTGCCAAATGTCTGCTCCACTCCCCGAAGCTGCTTCTGCTAGATGAACCGAGTACGGGACTCGACCCGGGAGCCCGACACGAACTCTGGAATGTCCTCCAACGCCTCCGTGATGAGGCTGGTGTGACGATTCTGGTCACGACTCACCTGATGGAAGAAGCGGACAAGTGTTCGATGCTGGGAATCCTTGATCGTGGCCATCTCGTCGCCCATGGTCGGCCGGATGAACTCCGCAGTTTGGTGGGTGGGGACTGTGTGACCATCCAATCGGATGAACCAAGCGAGCTGAAGGCAGCTTTGGAAGAGAAGACGGGGCGTCCCGTGCAGACCGTTGGTGACTCCCTTCGAATTGAAGTCGAGTCGGGGCATGAGCTGCTGAGCGAAGTCGCGACATCGTTCCCCGGGCGGTTTCGATCGTTAACATTGGGGAAACCCACACTGGAAGACGTGTTTATCAAGCTGACAGGCCGCCGGATGGAAGAGGCGGACGAGGAAGCGGAAAAGCCGGAGAAGAAACGTGGTCGCCACTGACAGTGCAACCCCCTCCGGAGCCGGCAACGCCGGGTGGTTCTGGGCCTCCTGGACACTGGCCGTGCGGGAAGTGACACGGTTTCTCCGCCAACGGTCGCGACTGATTGGAGCGATCGTCCAGCCGATCATCTTCTGGATTCTCTTTGGCGCAGGGCTTCATGGCTCCTTCGCATTCGGCGGGGCCGAGACCGGCGAGGGGATGTCGTTTCAAGAGTATTTCCTGCCGGGCATCGCGGTGATGATCGTGCTGTTTACGTCGATCTTTTCGGCGATTTCCGTGATTCAGGATCGCAATGAAGGTTTCCTGCAAGGCGTGCTGGTGGCGCCCGTGCCCCGGTCGTCGATTGTGATGGGGAAGGTCCTGGGGGGGACCGTGCTCGCGATGTTCCAGGCCTTTCTCTTCGTGCTGATGGCCCCT
>JAGQQQ010000863.1 GCA_020426125.1 Planctomycetaceae bacterium | reverse complement strand
CGCAGCGCTCAACGGACTCAATCGGTTGTTCTGATTTGTATGCAATGTTCTGTTGGGGCGTTGAACTGACACATCCCCTCGCGGTCGCGCGTTCTTGTGCGCGACTTCAACGGTTGCTCCCCGGAACCCAAAGAACGTCGTTTCGGCCTTCGCTGTTACAGCGCCGGGCCATTGTGAAGAGCAGATCGGAGAGTCGATTCAGATACCGGATCACCGCACCGTTGACCGTCTCTTGATCGGCGAGCGCGAGGACATCGATCTCTGCTCGGCGGCAGACCGTTCTGGCTTGATGCAGCAGCGCCGCCCCAACACCACCTCCGGGAAGAATGAAGCTGTTCAACGGCTCCAATTGGCTCGTGTCCTCGTCAATCTCTCGCTCGAGCCGTTCGACCTGTGAGTCCAACACTCGCAAGGGCGTGTACTCCGGCGATTCCTCTGTCTCGGGAAGGCAGAGATCCGCCCCCAGATCAAAGAGGTCGTTCTGAATGGCGAGCAGCCGTTGGCGAAACGACTCCGACAACGCCCCCAGAGCGATGACCACTCCCAAGGACGCATTCAGTTCATCGACCGCCCCGAAGGCTTTGACTCGTTGACCGGTCTTGGGGACGCGACTGCCATCTCCCAGGGAGGTTTCCCCGCGATCTCCAGTCTTCGTGTAGATGCGATTGAGGTGGACCATCGTCTCGGGTTCTCTTCCTATCAACACTCATGTTGTACTGATTTTGAAACAGCAGTTTAGTGGTTCTGACAACATTTCGAGACACTTCTCGGGGTCTGGCTTTGGCAGGATCGCCAATTTTCGCTTCCCTGTTTCGTTTCAATGCGTTTCCCGGAAAGGACATACGTCCAGAATTCCGATTGTAGGGATTCTGACGGTTCTCCCGATGGTACGGGTTCTGCGTGATCACGGGATTGCCAGGATGGTAGTGGTGGGAACGATTCCCCGGTTTGTAACACGTCTTAACAAGGAGCGGAGAAAGTCGAAGCGAATCGCCCGGTGAACCGGGCTGACAGAAAGAATTGACGACCTGAGAGCTCGTTCAAGGCGGTTTACTCCGCCCAGAAAGCCTCACGAAACCGGGAGTCCACGCGTGCCGACACATGCCGAATGCGTGATCGGCTGTTCTCCAGGTTTGCATATTTCCCTGGATCTGGCCGCGTTGCCGCTGCAACGGCCTCCTCCCGGTTTCGTGGGGCTTTTGTCTTTCCCTTCGCTAGGCGATTTCCCCTGGAGAATGGCAATGATCAGGACACTCAAACGAACACTCACGACATTTCTTCGAGATGAATCCGGCTATGTGATGTCCGCCGAGTTGGCCCTACTGGGAACGGTCGCCGGCGTCGGTCTTGTGGCGGGTCTCTCGTCCGCGCAAGATGCAATGAACGCGGAACTCGACAACGTGGCCGGGGCCTTCCGGAGCATGGATCAATCTTTCGGCCACCGCGGATTCAAACGGCTCGATCGCGAAGGCCAATTGAAATCCTGGACGGCAAATTCCTTTTTCTTTGATGAGGAGCACAAGGAAAAGAACGCGGAATTCATCGAGCAGCACAACACCGAAGAGGGCCGCTACGTGGAAATCGATCGCTGTGAAAAGAAAGCTCCGGAATTGGTCAAACCCCGCGAAGTTCACAGCGACGTTGCCAACGAAGTCGAATTGGTGCCCCCTCGAGTCGACACGGTGGCGCCGCCTGTTGTCGATGACGCCGAACCAGTCGCTCCGAAGTTCGACCAGTTGCCTTCGTTCCCAGTCGCCCCGCGTCAGGTGGAGCAGGCCCAACCAGAGCCGCTGGGGAGTCCTTCGGTCGAATCTTTGACCGTTCCCTGCGAAACCTGCCCGCCGATGGTGACTCGTCTCCCGTCATACGCGCCCTTGCAAGTGTGTCCTCCAGGATCCCGGATCCGGTACGCGACTCCCAGGTCGACGCAAACCTGGCCCGCTTATCCGCCCGGATACGTGCCGAACAGTTTGCCCATCAATCCATTGGCCTCTCCGGCGGGACCGCAAGGACTCGTCTGGTAATTTTGTGGTCGAATCGGGGACCATTCTCCAGCCGGCGGCGCGAAGCGATTCGCGTCGTCGGTGTTTTTGCCTGTTCCCGTCAGGTTTCCCCCCCCAATCGAGTCTAACGCTACGTCAACTGCCAATCGCGAGCGTAGTGTGTCTGCCGTCGAGTTCTGATCACAGCGGAGGACAGAGAGTTGAGAAATTCGCAGGTGACTGCCTGCTCACCAGAGTCCTGCCCAGCTCCCATTCCAAGGCCCCTTGATTCCGTTTTGGGAACTCCAACGTGGCTGTTCGTGTCCGACCTCATTAGTCTGTCCTACGGGACG
>JAGQQQ010000862.1 GCA_020426125.1 Planctomycetaceae bacterium | reverse complement strand
ACCTGGATTGAGACCACTCGCGAAGCGACGTTGGACAACGTCGTCTTTCGCGGGGAGGCACAGGGATGGCGGGATGCGGAAACACAAGTCGAGTGGTTGGAGACCATCGAAACGGAACATGGCTACCGGATCCGCAAATTGCGGTATGAAGCCCTGCCAGGGTTATGGATCCCCGCGCTGTTGTACGAACCACTGGAACTGACGGGAAAAGTCCCGGTCGTGATGAATGTGAACGGCCACGATGGCACCGGCAAGGCGGCCGACTACAAACAGATTCGCTGCATCAATCAGGCCAAGCGAGGGATGATCGCCCTGAACCCGGAATGGATCGGCATGGGCCAACTCCGCGACCCCGGGTTCGTCCACTACAAACTGAATCAGTTGGACCTGTGCGGCACCAGTGGAGTGGCGGTGCATTTCCTGTCGATGAAACGGGGGCTCGACATCCTCCTGTCACACGAGCACGCGGACTCAGAGCGAGTCGCGGTCGCGGGACTGTCCGGAGGTGGTTGGCAGACAATCTTTATCAGTTCGCTGGATTCGCGTGTGACGTTGTCGAATCCGGTGGCTGGCTACTCCAGCTTCAAGACACGCGCCCGGCACACCTCCGATTTAGGGGACTCCGAGCAGACGCCTGTGGACCTGGGGATTCATGCGGATTATGCCGTGCTGACGGCAATGCGGGCTCCGCGGCCAACGCTGCTCACCTTTAATGCGAAGGACCAATGCTGTTTTCGAGCCGATCATGCAATGCAGCCATTGGTCGATGCGGCGGCTCCGATCTTTCAACTGTATGGCCAACAATCCTCGCTGCGAACGCATGTGAATGAGGATCCCGGAACGCACAACTTTGGGCTCGACAACCGCCAGCAGTTGTACAAGATGTTCGGTGATTTCTTTTACCCGGAAGACGAACAGTTTGACGCAACGGAAATTCCCTCCGAAGAGGAATTGCTCTCCGCGGAAGAGTTGCAGGTTCCCGTACCCGAGGGGAACCACAATTTTCATTCACTGGCTCTGGCTCAGGCGGAGAGTCTTCCCAAGAACGTCGAGATTCCTCAGTCGCCGAAAGCCCGACAAGCCTGGCTCACATTCAAACGATCGAGGCTCCGGGAAATCCTTCACATCCGAGACTACGACGCGAAGGTCGTCCAGAAAGAGGACGTTCCAGGGAGTTCTGAACGCGCCCACACACTCCGATTTCGGATTGGAGGAGAATGGACAGTCCCCGCCACGTTGCTGACTCCTGAGAACCCCACAAAATCGACAGTCATTCTGCTTGCCGATACGGGACGGTCGACCTTGGGGAAACATTCGAAACAAAAGCTGGACGATGGCCATCGGGTGCTCGCGGTCGACCCGTTTTACTTTGGCGAGTCCAAGATTACGCAGCGCGACTTCCTTTACGGTCTGCTGGTCTCGGCGGTGGGGGAGCGACCACTTGGGATTCAGAGTTCGCAGATTCAAGCGATCGCCGCTTGGGCCGGGCAGGAGTTTGGACAACCTGTCGACTGTCTGGCCCATGGCCCCAGGACGAGCCTGATTGCCCTGAGTGCCGCCGCGGCCAATCCTGAGAGGTTTCAAACACTCGATTTCGTAGGCAGCTTCGAGAGCCTCAAAGACATTCTTGACCAGGATCTGACGATGCAGGACAGTCCGGAGCTGTTTTGTTTCGGGCTGCTGGCCGAGTTTGATATTCCGCTGCTTCGAGTCTTGGCGAATGGTCAATAACCAGAGGCGAAGCCCCTAGCGATCTTGGGGAAAGAGTTCGGGTTACGCGAAGATCTCCTGGACGACGCGGCCGTGGACATCGGTCAGTCGGAAGTCACGGCCGGCGTAGCGGTAGGTGAGCCGTTTGTGGTCAAGGCCGAGGAGATGCAAAATCGTGGCATGCAGGTCATGCAGATGAACACGGCCTTCGACTGCTTCGTAACCGAGTTCATCGGTGGCTCCGTATTGGAAGCCGCCTTTGACGCCGCCACCTGCGAGCCACATCGTGTAGCCGTTGGCATTGTGGTCACGGCCATCGAGATTCTTCTGGGCGGTATCGGGAGTCCGCCCGAATTCCCCTCCCCAGAGGACAAGAGTGTCCTTGAGCAGGCCGCGTTGTTTGAGATCCGCGAGCAGGGCTCCAATCGGCTGGTCCGTCGCGGCGGCGCGAGCTTCGTGCCCTTTCTTGAGTTGGTTGTGTTGATCCCAGAACTCGTCGCAGACCTCGACCACACGGACGCCGGACTCGATCATCCGTCGCGCCAGCAGGCATTGGCGTCCAAAGTTATCGCTTGGCTTCTTGTCGCCGATTCCATAGGCATCGAGCGTTGTTTGAGTTTCGCCGGACAGATCGAAGGTCGTCGGCATCTCCGTTTGCATGCGAAACGCCAGTTCAAACGACTCGATGACGCCATCGATCTGAGTGTCGCCTGGGTCGCGTTGGCCGTAGCTGCGATTGAGGGACTGAACGAAATCGAGTTGACGGCGTTGAAGTTCAGGAGGCAATTCCGGGTTTTTGATGTTTCCAATCCGGGCATCTTTGACATTGGTTTTAATGTCACCTATCGCGGTTCCCTGGTAGACGGCCGGAAGGAACGCAGAGCCGTAGTTCTTGGCTCCGCCGTTAATGAGTGGGGGGCAGATGCTGACAAAGCCCGGGAGGTTCTGGTTCTCGGTCCCGAGGCCATAGAGAATCCAGGCGCCCATCGACGGGCGCGTGAAGGCGAAGCTCCCGGTATGCAGTTGCAACATTGCGGGGGTGTGATTCGAGATGTCCGTGTGCATTCCCGAGAGGATGCAGAGATCGTCCAAATGGGCCGCTTGATGCTTGAGCAGGTCGGATGCCCAAAGACCGGATTCGCCCCATTGCTTCCAGTTCCAGCGGGTGCCGACGAGTTTACGAGACTTCGCCTGGCCCGGTTTGCCTTCGAGTTCATCGAGTTTTGGTTTGCGTTCGAAGGTCTCCATCGCACTGGGGCCGCCCCGCATGTGGAGGAAGATCAGATGTTTGGCATGCGGTTCATGGTGCGGAGGTTTTGGAGCCAAGGGGCTCGAGTAGTCAGCGAGCGACTCTCGGTGACACAACCCCGCAAGTGCCAGCATCCCCATTCCGCAGGTGGATGACGAAAGCAATTGTCTTCGAGAGAGTGGAAACATCATGGGAACAAGGAAAGGAGTCTGGTGCAAGAAGATTCGGGTCGGAATGTCCCCCAAGCGTGCAAGCTCAGGGCCTAAGAGTATCCGACCTACTACAGGCGGGAGTCCCCTCCTAAGCGGATTCGTTCGAGTTTGGCGCGGAAATTGGCTTCAAAATCGTCCCCTCGATCCGCAAACGGACGGTTGTCCAGATACCAGTTGCCCCAAGTGACAACGAGATCCTTGTGCCAACTGGAAATGGCATCCTTCTTTTGTTGGTCCGTCGCATTGTCGGGCAGGTCTTCAAGGGGATCCGGGGCAAGTCCGAATCCGGTCGGCTTGCGAGCGAGCCAGCACAGGGCGCTGCGAGCTTCGATGATCACCCCCAGATCCTGATCACTGAGTGCGTCGATCAAGTATTTCGCCGCGCTGAAATCGTTGCTCCGGCCAAGTGCCCAAACGGCGGTCCGCCGGATTTCCGCACTGGGATGTTGGATGAGTTTGATGAGCTGATCTTTCTGGCCAATCAATTCGTTCCGATCCCCCAGTTGAATCTGTTCGACCAACTGGTTCTGGACGTCATCCAGCGAAATCTCACCGGACGACTGGAGAGAAGCCAAAAGTTCTTCGAGCGATCCCGAGGGCTTATCTTTCATTTTTACACGTCCCCCCTGCATTTCGACACCCGCCAAATCGTCTGGGAGGCCGCGACCACCGATCAACGTGCCATCGCCAAACTGGTCCGGCTTGTCGACTCGCTTCAAAATCTTCCCGGTGGAACGTGTCAGAAACAAGACGGCGAATGCCGTGTCGTATATCTGGGCCTGATAACCTTGGAGATTCCAGGAACCATCGGCATTCTGCTTATTGATGAGGTACTGGGCGCACTCGTCATACCATTTATGCCCGCCAATTGATTCGACATCAGCCAGAGACGCCATTCGTTCCAGTGAGTAGTAGTAGTAGGCCCGGTGAAGCGTTTCTTTGTTTTCCGTGGTGAATCGGGCGGAGAGATATCCAAATGCGCGGCGCAGGGTGTCGACCGTGGAAGGGGAAATTGTCACATCGGGGGCCTTTTCAACGGGAGCATCAATTTGTACTTGCTCCAGAACTCCGAATTTTGGTTTTTCCTCCTCGGGGTCGTCTTTCTTCGCCAGAGACCGGGAGTTGTCTTTCAGAGGCAGGAATGTGGGATTGATATGGAGCATGGCGATATGCATGCTCCCGACGGCATTCACGGTCATCGTCAGTTCGGAATCCCCCTTCAGAGCCCCTTCGCTTTCACCTGGAAAATAGGGAAATCCTCCATCCTGATTTTTATAACGGTTGTGCCACTCCAAAACCTTTCCCCAAACCTCGGGTTTGACCGGGATTGCCGCGCGTTCGCAGGCCCAAAGCCCGAGGCAAGCATATTGGATCACACTGGTATCACCCGACTTCCCGGCGTCCCGGGAGGGGTAGTTCCATCCGCCATTGGCCTGTTGCTGTCCCACGATGTAGTCACGGATCAGTTCCAGAGGGCGGCGGTACTTCTCGGGATCTTTGTCCGCAAGCAGAGTCGCTTCCACTCCCGCGGCATAAATGTGCTCCGGTGTCGGTTTGTAGGCGTCCCCCTGGCATCGATCGAGAATGTCATGAACAACTTCATCGACGACGGCGGATTGTCGATCCGCCTTGTAAATTGCCAAGGCGTATAACGCCTTGATGGGACCGTGGGCCTTTTCCGATAAGGTCTCAAGATGCGCAGCCCCCTTGGAAATTGCAGCACGGATCTCCGGCGTCGTTGCCGCCTGAGCGGTCATCCCGAAATGGAAAACAGAGAGGACGGCTAACCAGCAAATTGCGGTCGAGTTTTTCATCATGAACCTGGAAGCTCCGGCCAAAACATCAAACATCCCAATTGGGAATTTTAGGGGATTTCGACAGTCAGGAACATCGTTTCTTCATAAAAAAACGGAACTCTCCCAGGACCGAAATGCTTTCTGCGAAATCTCTTTGCCAACTCATTCTTGCAGCCAAACCGGCATGAATGCCATGCTATGGTTCCCCCCGATGATGAACCGCCTGCGTTTGGTTGAAATTGTCACTGAAAAAGAGCCTGTGAATGAAGAATCTCCCCAATAAGCTGACATGCTTGGTCACCGGCGGAGCTGGGTTTATCGGTGCCCATGTCAGCCGGGAAATCCTCGCCCTCGTCTCTCAGAACAAGGGGAAGGTTGTCGTCCTTGACGATCTTTCCGGCGGATTTCGGGAAAACTTGCCCGAGGATTCGGCGCTCGAATTCGTTGAGGGGGCGGTCACCGATTCGGGGTTGGTCGACCGCCTGTTCGAGGAACACCGGTTCGATTATGTCTACCACTTGGCAGCGTACGCGGCCGAAGGGTTGAGCCATTTTATCCGCCGATTCAATTACACGAACAATC
>JAGQQQ010000861.1 GCA_020426125.1 Planctomycetaceae bacterium | reverse complement strand
GACGGCAGGTCCGATTTGGGACTGGTGGATCCGTGTCGCAGCCGGTTCAGGGTTTCGTCAAACGGTGTCCCCAGTGGCACTCGATCCTCGTGCCCGGCGACTCGGGTCCAGTCTTCTCCGTTCAGGGAAACCTCGATCCGGTAGCGAACGGGGAGTCTGTCGGGGAAGTTGCCCAGCCGATCGCGAGCCCATTCGATGCGGTCGATCGTCTCGGGTTGGGGAAACTCCAGCTGGACCCAGCCGCCGCCATGTTCATTGGAAATCCAACTTCGTTCGTTGCCATAGGCACCGTCGTTGATGTGCTTGAGTTGATGGCGACCCGTATTGGAATAATTTCCAGACGATGTCGGGACGGTGCCGTGCTCCGCGAGGGCGATATTGCGGGGACGGGGACCGGTCGTAAAAACTTCGAGTTCATCCAGACACGGCTCGTGCTTGTTGTTGTCGATGGTCTCGAATGTCGTGAAACGGACATACTTCGCGTTCACCGGATCAAGACGTTCCACATTCCTCAATGGGCTGACGGGCGCCCGCAATCGAGGCAGTGAACCTTCGGCGGCGTCATTGATTGCTTCCTGCATTACGATTACATCGGCAGTGATCCCCGTTCCCGTTTCTCCTCCCCGCAGGACGATCCGGGAGTCGGGGGACCATTCGTGAACTCCGACATCCAAAAGCCCGCTCCAGAGAGGTGACTTCTCGGTTTCTCCTTCGCTCACCCCAGCCGGATAATATTGGTCGACGGAGGCAACTTCCCGTTGGTCTTCAGTCGTATCGAGGTCACCATCAAGATCGAGAAGGTAACGAGCGTCTCGGGTATGGACGCCGCTGCCGTGTGCACCCCAGGAAATCCAGAGTCGGTATCTCCCTTCCACGCCGGGGGCGTACGCGAAGACATCTTCTCCAGAAACATTGTCCCACCACGTATAACGACCCCGGCTCAGATTTCCGACGCGCATCGCGTCGCCGACGTCGTCGCGGTAGCCTCTTTTGGTCCCCTCGGGGTTGGAGCCATGTCCATTCTTCTCCTTGAACGCCTCCACGCGGGATTCGTCTTCGTCATCGATGATGACCGTGTTGCCGGAGAACGCCAGCGGTTCAAACGCGGCCAGTCGACCTTCGAGTTCGGTGATCTGCGGTTCGAGGGCTTTCGCTTCCGACAGTCTTCGTTCGTAGTCGGCGTCCCGAATGGGGCGGTCGCCATAGTCGACGCCAGCGAAGAAGGCTTGCCAGGAGTAGTAATCTTTCTGGGTGATGGGATCGAATTTGTGATCGTGGCACCG
>JAGQQQ010000860.1 GCA_020426125.1 Planctomycetaceae bacterium | reverse complement strand
TAATCCCTTCCGGCTTTTGGCGGACTCCCATGATTTCGAGGTCGTTGAGCGCGAACAGCATGTTGTTGACATCGCTGCTCTTGACTTTCTCGTTCTCCGCGAGGCCCTCCATCGTCCAGTCGGCGGTTGAGGACTCGCGGTCAAGCAACAGTCGGTCCTCGGGAACGATCGCCCCTTTCGCCTCATCCACGTAGTAGCGGTCGATGACCAACTCGCGGATGTCATTCCGATTGATGTCGAGAATGTCTTTGTTGATCCAGTCGCTAAACTTGGTCGAGACTTCGAATGTCCCCAAGTCTGCCGTATAAAACCGGTCTTCATCGGCTCGACGGACATAATAAACGTTTTCGGACCCTTCGACTTTTTTGCCAACAATGAAGTCGACAAGCGTCTCGTCACCATTCATCAAGGTGATCCGATCACCGCGGCCCTCGGTCCCCGACAGGCTGGTGTCGAGAGGATCCAGCAGGTCGTAGCGTTTATGGGCCGCTGGGGAGCGTTCGACCATCGCTTGACGAGGAACGCCGATCATCGACGCGGCGACCTTCGCGAGCCGATCCTGGCCATCGGCGGGGTAATCATGGTGAGACGGGATCCGCCACAACCCGTTTTTGTTCTCAACACTGAAGGTTTCCGTCTTCCCCGCGTCTTCGTTCCAGGACGCGACGCGGAGACCGGTCGCGACCGTGGGATCCTCGAACTCCGGATAGAACTCCGCCCCGACATCCGAGAAGGACGCCAGATCCTTCGGCTCGTAGGCGTTATGCGTGGCGTACGCAATCACAACGGACACCACCGCCACGGCTCCAAAACAGAGTGTGCGAACAGCCTGGCTCATAAGTCTCAATCCTCAGTCAGTCGAGGCTTAATAAAAATGCAAATGGAGAGTTTTCATCCGCGAGTTATTGCCGCATTCGGTCCGAGGCGATCGTACTTCGCTCGCCCAACAACCGCACCAGCAGCACAACCAATCCCAGAATGATTGCCGGCATCGGCGGAATTAACACGGCCAGCCGCCAGAATCGCCGCTCGATCTGACGAATCTGCTGCTCGGTCTCAATTCGAACTTCGCGAATCCGCTGGTTCTTCTCGCGTTCGATTTCTTTCTCACGCTGCTGAAGCTTGCGATTCTCCGCCTCCATTGCGGATTGCAGGCGCTGGCTGATTGTCCCCGCGTCAAGGTTTCCTTTTTCGAGTTCCTCGCGGAGTTCATCCCGCATCGTTTCCAAGCGTTCCTTTGCTTCGTCGACTTCCTTATCAGCTTCCTCGTCCGCCTTGTTCTTTTCGTCGTTGCGTCGGCGTTCAAAGACTTCCGTCTGCTTTTCCAAAGCCTGCAATGTTCGATGCTTCGCACGTCGCTTACGCAATTCGATGAACCGCTCATCCCCAGCGAGGTAATCGACGCAGTTCAACACGAAGAGAACGTTATCAATGTTGAGGTCGTACATCTGCCGCTGCCAGACGTCGAACATCACGTCGTGAATGATGTCAATGTCGCTGACAAAGATCGCATTGACGCCATCTTCCGCGTCGGGATTCTGAAGCAGTGCCGCGATGGTGTGTGACTCCGGATCCCGGCGGTAATTCGGACTCGGCATCAGTTGCCGACCGAAGAAGCCGGAGGTGGTGATCTGGTCCCAGGAGTTTAACCCCGTACTGCCAGACCGACTTTCTAGCAACGGTGTAAACTCCGTCTTTGCTCCGGTTGCCCGTTCGATTTCCCCGGCATAGAACACGATCAGTTCCTGCAACCCGCTGGTGATCACATTGTCAGGATTCAAACAGGAGTCGCCATCTTTCTGATCGCCGCTGAGGAAGACCAGTTCTTTCGGGAAGACATCCGCGTACTTCGGATGGGGGTTCACCAGGTCAAACAGGCTCATGGCGACATCCCAGCGAATTCCGAGGACATCGGTCAGCGAAGTGGCTCGTCCGCCATCGGCTTTGGGGGGCCCGGGCTGACGCTGCATGCCGAACATCCCCCCTCCACCGGGGCCGGGCTTCGCTTCCAAGGGAGCCCCCGACAATCCCGGAGGATTGAACCGCGGAATCGGGTCATCAAAGATCAGCACCGGCTCGCCGGACTCGACATACTTGACGAGGTTGTCCATCTGCGGCTGGGTCAGCGAAGAGGGGAGGATCGCCAGCAGAACGTCCATCTCCGCGGTGATCTCGCTGTCTGGAGACACTTCTTTGACTTCATATTGTTTGCGGAGTTCTTCGACGATCTGCCATTCCGGGATTTGCCGGAAGGACTGCTGATCGAAGCCGCCCATGACCCGGGCATCCGTGGTCAGCACGCCCACGACACGGCGTTTCTCCAACGAGACGGTGCCGACGGATCGCGTCAGCTCGTACTCGATCGGGGTTCCGCGATCAAAAAACGGGACGACGACCGTGTCAAATCCACTCGTGAGTACCACGCCCAAATAGACTTCTTCGAGCGAGAAACGACCGCCGTCTTCACTTTGCACCTGTTGTGGTTCAATCCCCAAGGTCGTCGCCTGTTCGGCTTCCTGACTGAACGGCTCAACCTCGACAATCCGGACCTCGACGTTGCCGCCCCCTTGCTTGTCATATTCTTTCAAACGGTCGAGCAACTCCTTTTTGATCGGCACGTAATCCTGGGGCACATCTTTTGAGACAAACGCCTGAATGGTCACCGGCTTGTCATCGGGGATATTGTCCAGCGTTTCCAATGTCGTCGCTGAGAGCGTATGCAGCCGTTCCGATGTCGTATCCAATCGTTTTCCAGCGACGGCCAGCGAGTAGGTCAGACAGAGCAACGCCACGACCAGACACAGCACGCGGACACTGTACTGAGTGGCCATGTTGCCGGTTTCCTTCCCCCCAGCCCAGTGGCGACGGGCGATCATCACGGCGTTGAGATACAGGAAGAAGACCGTCAACCCGATGAAGTAAAACAACCCAGCGAGTTCGATGCGGCCGTCTGTGAAGCCTTCCAAGTTCCCTGCCACACTGAGCGGTTCGGTGATCCCCAACTTCTCTTTCAAGAACCAGGAAACGCCGGGGATCTGATCAATAAAGACTGGAATCGCACAAATGACCTCCGCGAGGGCGAAGGCGACTGTCGGGCTGCTGGTGAGCACGGACGCAAACATCCCCGCCGCCAACAGGGCCGCTCCCGAGAGCCAGTAGCCCAAGTAAGTCGTGAGGATCAGCCCCATATCAGGCTGCCCCAGCAACGCCAGGACAATGACATGGGTCACGGAGAACGCCAAGGCGACGGTATACACCGCCAAGACGGCGAGATACTTCCCGATCAGAATTTCAAAGTCGCTCGCGGGCAACGTGAACAGAAGTTCGTCCGTCCCCAACTTCTTTTCGTCCGCCCAGACGGTCATTGTGATCGCGGGGACGATAAACAGCAGCAACAAAGGGAACTTGTCGCTGAGGCGGTCCAGGTTCGCGAGGTTGTTCGCGAAAAACTCTTCGTCAAATGCGAAGAAAGCTCCGGAAACGACAAACACGATAATAAACAGATATCCCAGCATTCCGGAGAAGTAGCTGGTAAGATTCCGTTTAAGGACCGCGAGAATAACGTGGCTTCGCATGTGATTCTCTTCGACAGGGGGTGAGTATTCGAAGGAGGAATAGGAGGGCAAAACCGCCCACTGGGGAGTGGACGGTCGGGAAGATCACGCGGCAGCGGTGCTGGTCAGCTTGCGGAATGTCGCTTCCATATCATGGTCTTCCTGCTTCAGATCGTCGATGCCGCCATCGAGCACGATGCGACCACGGTTGATCAGAATGACGCGGCTGCAAACCGCCTCGACCTCGGGAAGAATGTGGGTCGACAATAAGATGGTCTTGGTCTTCCCCAATTCCTGAATCAGTTCGCGGACTTCATGCGTCTGATTGGGGTCGAGACCGCTGGTCGGTTCGTCGAGGATCAAAACCTGAGGATCGTGGAGCAAAGCATGGGCCATCCCCACTCGCTGTCGATATCCTCGGGAAAGCTTTGTGATCTGCTTCTTCCAGACGTCAGCCAGCGAGCATTTCTCAATGAC
This sequence comes from Planctomycetaceae bacterium, assembly GCA_020426125.1. Classification (GTDB taxonomy): domain Bacteria; phylum Planctomycetota; class Planctomycetia; order Planctomycetales; family Planctomycetaceae; genus HKST-UBA70. The sequence continues at coordinate 1,162 of JAGQQQ010000860.1, read as the reverse complement.
GTAGTCGAGCCGTTCGGAAAGTTTTCCGGAGGCCATTCCCCGCACTTGTCCCATGTATTTGAGCAAGCTCATTGGAGTCATGTCGTTGTACAACGGACCGTTCTCAGGCAGATACCCGATCAACCGGCTGGCTTCAATCCGCTGGTCGGATACTGAGTAGCCCCCGATCCGGGCTTCCCCTTCACTGGGAGACAGAAATCCGGTCAGCAGTTTCATCGTGGTCGACTTCCCGGCTCCATTGGGGCCGAGAAACGCGGCAACCTGGCCCCGCGGGACGGAGAACGTGACGTTCTGCGTCGCAATGAAAGGCCCGTAAAATTTGCTGAGACCGTTCGCCTCGATCATCGATGAGGGGGACGGAGTCGAAGTCATCTGTTTCACCTCCCGAGAGCGCGAATTCGAATCAGATCAAAACGGATCAATTTCAAATTTTGCGGAAAGTCGATATGGGCCAACCCTGAGACGAACCGGCAATGGTTGCGGTCGGCTCAGATCGGAATGTCGTACTGTGTGTCGTTGAAGCTGTGTGCCGTTGAATGTGTCTTCAATCGCCACCGCAGCCCGAAGATTAATGGTCCGCTCGCCGAATGGGTATCGAGTCGTTGGAAAAACATCGCTTCCGTCTCACCAACCCCCTGGGGAACCAACTGTGACGTCTTTCAAATTGCCATGTGCCATAAATCAATAGTTTTTCGCCGCAAACTGTCAAGTGTCGAATCCTCTCTCGCGACGAAAAATTCAGGGGGACCCTGGCATCCCTGCCCCCGCGATCGCCGGCCCTGGGAATTTCCACATCATCCAAGACGAGAGTTCGTTGTTCTGGTAATCTTCAGGGAGAAACTGGCGGAGTGGATTCGGCGTCCTCTTGGAGTGCTTCGACTTGTCGGAGCTTTCTTTCCTGCGAAGCGTCCGTATGACAAAGACGACCGTCGAGGGAATCCACGCGCCAGCAAAAGGAAAGCGGTGACGAGTCACCGCACTCCAAAGGGGAGATCACGGCAATCCGCCCCCCAAGACCTCAGAGCGTCCCCGATCAGGGCTACGCGGAAGGGAACCCCCATGGCAGACAATTCTGAACGTCCCGCAGCTGAACTCCCGACACCCGGGCGGCCGATGAGGCTCCAAAGATTCCTCGCCCAATGTGGTCTCGGATCGCGAAGAG
>JAGQQQ010000859.1 GCA_020426125.1 Planctomycetaceae bacterium | reverse complement strand
TTCCTCACCCCCGCGACACCGCAATAAAGTCCACATCGGCAAACATCGCAATCGGCTCTGACTTTCCATTCGTCGTGTGATTCTGAGTGGAAATGAGGTCCCCTCGCCTCACCATTACCTTGGGTTTCGTTGTGCTTGCCAGACCGTCGCCGCTGACGGAGCGGGTGAGAACAACCGACGGGGAGGACGAACTGCGGTTTGTTCATAACTTTGCAGTTCGACCGCCGGGGCCGGATCGGTCTCCGTGATTTTCCGGGGAACCTTCTGCCACTGGGCCGTATTTTCCGGCAGGGGTTTCGGTTGATCTGGAGGAGTGGGCACTGCGGGAGAGTAGGGATTCGGAACACTTGGGACGACGATTCCGGGGGCGGCTGGAATCAATGGAGCGGCGGGCGGCGTAACCGGAGCGAATCCTGGCGGACAGACAGCGACCGTTGGAACTGGTCTTGGAATCAGCGGCTTCACTGCCACAGACGCCACGCGTTCGGGAACCAGCCGAGTTACGGTCTGAGGCACCTGTTCCGTGATTTCCCGCTCGACGGTCCGATACTTGACCTGTTTCTGGACAGTCGTCTCGGGAACGGTCTTCGTTACGAGTTTTGGAACCCAGACCTGCTGATAACCCCCTTCGTCGACTGTGACTTGTCGATAGGTCGTCGTGGGGACATCCTCGACATACGCTTCCAGTTTCCGCTCCGTTCTCGTGATGGGGACGGTGTGCGTGCTCGTTTCGGCCCTGAGCCGAGTTTGAATTTGAGGAATCACAACGGTTTGCGGAATGGCGACAGGGCCGGCGACGGGGAACGGAGCAGTCTGGCAGGGACATGGCCGAGAACCCGGCCAGCCCGCCAGGCAAAGACTCGGGGTAGAGACGGCGGCCAGCACCAGATATTTTTTGAGTCCCGTCAACATGGCGATTGTCCTGAGCTGGAAAGTCACTCGTTGGAGTTTCAAGGTGCGATTGGGAATCTGTCGGATTCGTGGACCAGGCGAGTTGCAAAGATGCCTCTTTGACCGGATTGCGCAAATCCGGACTGAGATTTCCTTCGGAAATGGTCTTTTATTCGCATATCGGCAGACGGAATTCCCCAACGTGAGCGGGATGTGTCGATCCTGCCGGTATGAATGGGGAATCGGATTGTCTTCCTCGCCAGGGAATTCATACATCAAAGCTGAAACGGCCCCCATCTGGCCGGGGTAGAACAGAGAAAACCCAAGAGCAATACCCACGTGAGTGAGGATCCGGTGGAATTGGCGCACAGATGTCTCGCTGGAGACGCTGACGCGATTCGAGAATTTGTCGAACACTTCGAGCGTCGGGTGTTCGTTCTATGCCTGCGTATGCTCGGTCATCGGCAGGACGCTGAGGATACGGCACAGGAGGCCTTGCACCGGGCCGTTCGGTATTTGCACAATTGGGATCCGACTCAGCCAATCACTCCTTGGGTGATGAAGATTGCGGCAAATCGTTGCCGGACCGCACTGGCTCGCCGGGCGAAAATGCCAATTCCCGTCGAAAATGCGGGGGTTAGCCTGTCGTCGAACGTCCCAGTGGAGGTGGGATTGGCGGATGATATGCAACGTGCGCTTGAGACTTTACCGCCTCATGTTCGACGGTGCTTCGAGATGTTTTACTTGCGGCAACAATCCTGTATCGAGATTGCCGAGAGCTTGGCGATTCCCGAGGGGACGGTCAAAACCTGGCTACACCGAGGACGAAAGCAACTTGCTGAATTCTTGCGTCAGCAGGGGCACGCCCCGGGGGATGGGTGATCATGAGTTCTTGTTAAGATGTGAATGGGGAGTCGTTTCATGAATTGCGCGAAATTCCGAGCCGGATTACAAGAGGCGATTGAGCAACGGCAACCGATTCCAGCCGATGTGCGGCAACATGGGGAATCTTGCCCCATCGAGGAATGCCAGCAGGAATGGGGAGACTTTCTTCTTGTCGAACGTGCACTCGCCCAATGGTTGTTGGCTGCCCCTGTCGATCTGGCGGA
>JAGQQQ010000858.1 GCA_020426125.1 Planctomycetaceae bacterium | reverse complement strand
CAACACGAATGATGGAGGCGGATGGGATATCCGACTATCGCACATTCTCCAGACCGCCAACTATGGATACCCTTCGCTATATCTCAACTTCACCGAAGAGAGCATGCCGCCGCTGGCCGACTACGGAGGGGGATCAGGATGTGGAGCGATGTACTTCACTGATGCCCGCTGGCCGAAGGAATACAACGACCTGCTATTAACCTGCGACTGGGGACGTAGCGAAGTCTTCAGTCACCGGCTCCCCATGCATGGTCCGACCTTCGATGCCCAGCAGGACACCTTTCTCAAGGTCCCCCGTCCCACTGATATCGACGTTGATGCGAGCGGACGGATGTACGTCAGCAGTTGGAAAGATGGCAAGTTTGCCTACGACGGCCCCAATATTGGCTTCGTCGCACAGATCACGCCGACGAATTTTGTTCCCAAACCGATCCCAGTCTTTGCGGATTTGAATGACGAAGAACTCGTCGCTCTGCTGGACCACCCATCGGCAGTGATGCAGTTGACGATTCAACGCGAGGTCATTCGTCGTGGACGAAATCTCTCCGACGAGGAGTTCAACGGAACTGAGTCTGTTTCCACGCCGGGGGCAATTACCCCGGACGATGAGATTGGTCCGGCGCTCCTTCAGTTGATCAAGAATCCCGAGGCTCGACTCTCGGCTCGGGTGGCGGCGATCTTCGCCTTCAAACAAATACAAGGAGCAAGAGCCAACTCCACGCTGGCAAAGCTCGCCGAGAGCGAGGACCTCCGCGAACATTGTCTGCGTGCACTCGCCGATCGGAAGTCCCAACTCGAAGGTGTCCCTCTCGATCCATTTCGAGAGGGCCTCAACGACGCAAATCCTCGTGTTCAGGTGGCGGCGATCGTCGGCCTCAATCGGGTGGTCGGTCATGCCGTTCGAAACAATGGGATCGTCGCCGGTGAAGAAGGTGAACAAACCGTTCGTGGTGAAGTCGCGGCGATTGGGGATGCCTTGTTACCGTTGACCCAGCGAACGGAAGAGCAGCCCGAGTTTTCCGGGGATGCCTGGCGGCAGCCCGATCCGGGACGGGTGATTCCCCATCTGGCAATTCAAGCTCTCGTGGAGATGAACGCGACGCAGAGTTGTCTTGATACACTGAATGGTCCTTATCGTTCGGGGGCGCTGCAGGCTTTGAAGCTGATGCACACCCCAGAGGCGGTGAATGGGCTCTTTCTCGCACTGAGCCAAACACGCGATGCGGACCTGCGCCGCGAGATCTGGACCACCCTGATCCGGTTATACCATCGCGAAGGCGAGTTCACAGTCGACAGTCCGAAGTGGTGGGGGACTCGCCCCGATACGACTGGACCGTATTACGATCGCCAAAAATGGAGTGAGTCGGACCGCATTGGCGAGGCCATTCAAGTCGCTCTCAAAGAAGCCGACGAAGATCTGGCCAGGCACCTTCGTAAACAGCTCCAGCGACATGTCGTCCGGCTCGACGGAATCGACGACGCGGATGTTGCCGCGATGAAAGAGCCTGAGAAACCGATCGCACTTCCGGCCGTGGATCCGAACAATCCCAAGCAGATTGCCAACCTGTCGCTTGAGAAGGTTCGAGAATTCGTCCTGGCCATTGACGGAGATCCGGCGAAAGGACGTGATCTGTTTCGCGCTCAGGCGTGCATCAACTGTCACACCTACGCCAACGGCCAACTGCCGAAGGGACCCCATCTCGTCGACATTGGCAAACGCTACAAGAAACCGGAACTGATTGAGTCGATTACCGAGCCCAATAAGAAGATCGCCCAAGGCTTCGACACTTGGACATTTGTGACTGAAAAAGGGCAGATCTACACCGGCTTCGTCGTCCTGGAAAGCGCAGAGACGGTCACCATCCGCCAGAACAACGGCCTCTCTCGGGAGATCCTCCAGGACGACATCGACGAACGGATCAAGCAGGAGACCTCGATGATGCCCAAAGGAATCGTTGGCAACCTGACTCCCGAACAACTCGCCGATCTAGTTGCTTATCTTCAATCGCTCCATTGACATCTGTCATACGAGACTCAGGCAAAGGTTTCTGACACTTCCTTTGACGAATGGAAAGGTGCTTCCTCAAGCTTTGCTTACGTCGCCTGGATGAATTGCATTGCGATCAAAATCAACAGACGCACGTCTGCCAGCAGTCTTTTCGACGAGAAGGACTCGATCGGATTCGTCGGTCTCTTGTCCCTCCTTGAAACGGGATCGCCAAATCGCATTCTTGTTCGTTGTTCCTGACCGGAAGAATGCCCCATTTTGTCACGGAGTAGACACCGACTTCAGCCACTCCAGGCATTCATTTCGGGAATGGGAATAGTCGGTGATCCGCACGGACTCTTGAGCCCATTCCGTCATTTGCCGCACGTCTTCGGAGAGTTGCTTCTGATCGACCAGGCCGAGAGGGATCTGCCGGGCAGCGGATGCGGCGAGGGCGAGTTCGGTCTTTTCGGATAACAGGAAGTCAACCAGTCGCTGGGAGTCCGTGAGCCGTTTCGTGCCACGAATGATGGCGACGCTATTGGGGAGGCAGATCGTTTTCCCGTTGACGCGAAGGGGAGCCATCTGCACGGGGAACCCGTCATCGAGGGCGACGAAGAAGTCATCCGTGTCCGTCCATCCAAAATCGCAGACCCCTTCGGCAACAAGATTCTTGACGGTGGCGTTCCCTTGGACGATACGAGCATTTCGTCGCTGAATGTCGGCGTGCCAGTCCTTGAGAGATTCCGGCCCCCAGTCTTGCCAGAGAATCCCGAAATGGGACAGCGTCGTCCCGTACAATGGTTCGGCGATCGCAAATCGCGCGAGGTCATCGGATTCGAGTTTCCTCTTCAATGAGTCCTCGTCCGGGGCCAGCTTGTCGGTATTAACAATCCAGACTCGCAGACGCCCCGCAAATCCGGTCCAAAGGCCGTCGGGATGCTTGAAAACCTTGGGGATGCGGGAATACCCCGAGCCCTTGTAAGGAAGCAGAATCCCCTCCTCCGCAAGTTGTGCCGTGCCGAGAACCTGGTTATTCCAGAAGACATCACACCGGGGATGATCGCGTTCCACAAGTAATCGTTGTGTCAGCCCGAGTGATT
>JAGQQQ010000857.1 GCA_020426125.1 Planctomycetaceae bacterium | reverse complement strand
CCGACTCCGGCTGACGTTCTGCCGAGCCTCCGGCCCTTGAAGGCAGCCAGAAAGCCCCTTTTGATCGCCGCTCGCCCCCTTTTTTTCGAATCCATGGTGGCAATCTCATCACAAGAACCTTTCTCGATCTGCTCAATGAGAACTGAGGAAATTGCCGACGGTTCGCATCACCGAGGTTCGTCGCACCTCAAGGAGTACGGCAATTCCGGGAAAGCGACAGTTGTTTCCAGTTCACTCCTGAGTGGATCGCGTCTCCTCTCCACAACCACCAAGGGATCTCCTGACGTTTCGTGCCGCTTGCGTTGCGTTTTGACCTCATCTATCGTCAAAACACGCGAACGATTGAACTTTTGCCGATCTATTGTTGTTGAGAGTTGCCCATGCGCCGCTGGCTTGCCGTTGTTTTCTGTTTGGGGATTCCGCTGACGACCTATGCCGCCGAGCCGACACCGGCTCCGGTGCCGGTCGAGCAGGCGGTTTCGAAGATGGTTCTCCCCGAGGGGTTTCAGGCGACGCTGTTTGCCGGGGAACCGGATGTGGTTCAGCCGATCGCGATGACGTTCGACGAGCGGGGTCGGGTCTGGGTCGTTGAGTGCGTCACCTATCCGAATTGGACCGCAGAAGGGGTCGGACACGACCGCGTGACAATCTTTGAAGATCTCGACAATGATGGAGTCCATGACAAGCGGACCGTCTTCTTCGACAATGGTGTGAATCTCTCGGGCATCGAAATCGGAGACGGCGGCATTTGGCTGACGTCACTGCCCCATCTGATCTTTATTCCTGATAAAGATGGGGATGACCAACCCGATGGTCCTCCGGAAGTTCACCTCGAAGGTTTCTCGATCAACGCGAAGCATAACGTCGTCAACGGCTTGATCTGGGGACCTGACAACTGGCTGTATGGCTGCAACGGCATCCTCACCACTTCCTACATCGGCCGGCCTGGAACTCCTGAGAAGGAACGGACGCCAATCAATTGCGGGGTGTGGAGGTACCATCCTGAGCGGAAAGAATTCGAAGTCGTCGCCAGCGGGAGCACGAATCCCTGGGGACTCGACTTTGATGAGTTTGGACAGGCGATGATCACGAACTGTGTGATCAAGCATCTGTTTCATGTCGTGCCGGGCGCTCATTACGAACGGATGTTCGGGCAAGACTTGAATCCGTTTGCGTATCACCTGCTCCCGAGTTGTGCCGACCACATTCACTGGGGGGGCGGGCATTGGACGACCTCTCGCGAGGGGACCGGTATCCACGATGATCCAGGCGGCGGACATGCCCATTCCGGGTGTGCGGTTTATCTGGGGGACAACTTCCCGGCGGAGTACCGCAACAACGTGTTTATGTGCAATATCCACGGCAACCGCCTCAACCGCGACCTGCTGGAATGGGACGGGGCCACCTTTTCGGCCCACCATGCTCCAGACTTCTTGAAAGCCAACGATCCCTGGTTCCGAGGACTCGTTGTCAAGTGCGGTCCCGAAGGGGGACTCTATGTCACTGACTGGACGGATACCGGCGAATGCCACAACTATGAAGTCGCCGACACGACCAATGGCCGGATTTACCGTGTTACCCACGGCACCAATCCCTCCCGGCTTGGCGATCTCTCAAAACTATCCGATCGTGAATTGGTGTCGCTGCAGTTCCATCAGAATGATTGGGTCGTGCGGCAGTCGCGGCGTCTGCTCGGGCAGCGTGCGAAAGAGGGCTCTGTTGCCCAGCCACTTGCGAAACTGGTCGGCGAACTGAAACCGAAAAATGATCAGGAGGCCGTTCGCAAGCTGTGGGCGTTGAATGCGATTGGCGAATCCACGTTGGTTGGTCCTGATGCCTCGGAATGGGAAAAAGTCTGGTCGATTCAACTGGCAGCCGATGCAAAGGACGCCTGGACGGCGGAGACGAAAGCGTCGATTGCCGCCCATCTGAACGACTCCACGCCGCTCATTCGACGGGCGCTGGCGACAACGTGCCAACGGCGGATTCGCGTCGGTCACGCCGACGATTGCGTCAACATTCTGAAAGCGGTGTTGGCTAACAAGAACGACGCGGAGAACGAGTTTCTTGCCTCCATCGACTGGTACGCCGTGGAGCCGTTGATCGACTCCCATCCCGAGGTTGTCGTCAGTTGGCTGCCCCAGATCGCAATCCCGATGGTCCGCGAGTTCATCGGTCGCAAACTGGCGACAATCGAAGGGGGCTTTGACCTGCTGGCACAGCAATGGCGAACGACGACCGATGGGGACTGGCAGGCCGATACGCTGCAAGGCGTTCTCTCCGCGTACGCCGGGCTGGAGTCGCGACCGATGCCGGAGATGTGGTCGCAAACCCTCGCAAGTCTGCGAAAGCATCCGGCCAACGAAGTTCGCCATCAGGCGAACGTGCTGGGGACCTTGTTCGGCGATGAGCAAGCATTCGCGGAGTTTCGCGGGGCGGTTCGGAATGATGTCTTGCCGGTGGAAGAACGAATTGCCGCGATGGACGTCCTACTCGCCCGTCGGGATGCAACCGTTGGTAAGACACTGCGAGACTGGCTCGGTCAGGATCCTTTGCGGACTTCGGCGATTCGCGGTCTCGTTTCGATCGGGGGCGAGGATGTGCCGTCCTTGCTTCTTCGTGAATACGGAGAAGCAACTCCCAACCAACGCCAAGAGATCATCCATGGTCTGACCACTCGACCGGCGGATGCTCACGCTTTGGTGAACGCGATCGAATCGGGCGGCGTTCCACGTGCAGATGTCTCGGCGCTCGTCATCCGACAGTTGCAGTCGCTGAAAGAGGAATCCTTGAACAAGCGTCTTCGCGAGGTCTGGGGAGAACTCCGGCCCGCGTCTGCGATGAAACAACAATGGATGGAGCAATACCGCAACGAATTGACATCGGACGCTCTCGCAAAGGCGGACCTCGCTGCTGGACGAAAAATCTATGCGAAGACCTGCGGCCAGTGCCACAAGTTGTTTGGTGAAGGCGGGGCGATCGGTCCGGAGTTGACGGGGGCGCAGCGGACCAACCTCGACTATCTGCTGGACAACATTCTCGACCCCAGCGGGATTGTGCCGTCTGACTATCGCGTCGTGATCCTGGCACTCGACGATGGCCGCATTCTTCAGGGGATTGTCGCGGCGGAGAACACCTTGCATGTGGTCCTGCAAACGGCCACCGAGCGGGTGACGATTCCCTTAAATCGAATCGAGGACCGCCGCAATTCGAACGTTTCGATGATGCCGGAGGGGATCCTCAACACGCTCAGCGAGCAGGAACGCCGAGACCTCATTGGGTATCTGCAATCCCAAGGAAACGACGGTGGAGGGCACGTCTCCCATTCTCACGATGATCCTTGGCATCTGTTGGACTTCCCGTGGGAGTCCTCCGAAATTCACGGCGAGAGTGTCACACTGTTGCAATCCGGAGAAGGGGATCCCTTGGTGGGACGCTTGGCATTTCCCGTTGAGCAGATTCTATCGATCCAGTCATCCGACCGACGCCACGATCTGTCGCACATTGAAGGATTGGCCGTCGATCATGAGACGGGAGTGTTTCAGTTGCCCGCCAACTCCCCAGCGCCGCGAGTTGTGGAGACAGAACTCTATCGTCCCATCGATTCGCCGATGAGTTACAAGCATCGCGTCGGAAATCCGGAGCAGGCGTTGCTGTACGGCCCCCATCGCTGGTTTCATGAACATCAGGTGGAAGTGACCTACCGAGCGAGAAAAGACTCCTGGACCGGAGCACGTCCCGCCCCTGCGGAGGACTTGTTGCCGAGAACCTTCGCGAAGCTGAGAAGCGGTGAACCGCTCACGATTGGCTTGAGTGGCGACAGTATCTCAACGGGCGCCGACGCGTCAGGATTGAATGATATTGAGCCTCGACAACCCGGTTATCCCGATCTGCTCTCGCAACAACTTCGCGAGGTCTATCCGGGACCAATCACGCTGAAGAACCGGGCCGTCGGCGGTTGGAGCATTCGCCATGGCCTGGCCGACCTGGACGCCCTGCTCGCGGAGAAACCGGACTTGATTATCGTGGCCTACGGCATGAACGATGTTGGACGCCGCGATCCAAAGTGGTTCCATGATCAGACGAAAGAGTTGATTGATCGAGTCCACGCGGCGGATCCGTCCATCGAGATTCTGCTGGTCTCCTCGATGCTGGGTAACAAAGAATGGATTCACACGCCACGAGAAATGTTTGGGGCCTATCGTGACGAGTTAGCCAAGTTCGTGGGACCGGGAGTGGCCCTGGCGGATGTGACGGCCGTCTGGGAAGAATTCCTGAAACGCAAGCACGACCTCGACCTCACCGGCAACGGTCTTAACCATCCCAATGACTTCGGCCATCGGCTGTATGCGCAGACACTGCTTGCGATGCTGATGGCAAAATAGAAAGGTAAGAACACGGGTGAATTCGAGACCGAGAGAAAGGGCGTGGCGAGTAGTCCTCGCCACGCCCTGAGAGATCTCCGATCAGTCGTGTTCGATCTCGAGTTCCATTTCGAGGTGTTCGAATTCCACTTCCACTTCCGGATGGTTCACTTCATTCTC
>JAGQQQ010000856.1 GCA_020426125.1 Planctomycetaceae bacterium | reverse complement strand
GCGTGCTGTACCAGATGGCCAGCGGACGGCCCCCCTTCCGGGCTGCGAATACGGTGGCCGTCCTCAAACGGGTCTGCGACAACGCTCCCCGGCCATTGACCGATGTGATTCCTGAGACACCCGCTTGGCTTTCGACGATCATCTTTCGACTACTCGAGAAGGACCGGGACGACCGCTTTCAAACCGCCCAGGAAGTGGCTGATCTTCTCGCACAGTGTGAACGGGAACTGGAACGCGATGGAAAAGTCTCCTCCGTCGCTGGAACGGTGACCAAAGAATCGGTTGCTCGCAGAACGAAGAAGGAAGCCGAAAAGACAGCATCCAAGGGAGTCGTCACTGGCATCCTGATGATGTTGGCGGCCGTGGTCTTAGCAATGGTGATCGGTCCCCAGGTCTCCCGATTGTTTGATACGCCGATTCCGAGCCTGCCGCCGGTTGAGAGTGGCATCGGTCTCAAATTCGACGGCAAAGACGACTATGTCGAAGTCACGGGGCTGGACTGGAATTATCCCCAGTTCACGATCGAAGCGTTCGTCACCTCCGCCCCTGGGAGTGACAACGGCACCATCGCCTTTCTCGGCAGCGGCAGGAATGACGACCGCGAATGGATGTCCCTGTTCGACGGGCCGCAAGTCGGCCCAGGCAAACGGATCAGCGGCGCGGCGATCAAAGGGAAGACCGAATATGAAAATGCCTATGGCCCCTTCACCGGAGGCGAACGCCAGCACCGGGCATTGGTCTTCGATGGCCGTTCTCTCAATTACTACATCAACGGCATCTGGCAGGGCCAGCGCAAAGCCGAGCCGCACGAAGGACTGCAATGGAAAATGAAAGTCCTCCGCCTCGGCTGTGACGGCAGCGGTCGGAAGTTCTTTCAAGGAGTGATCGACCAACTGCGGGTTTCCCGGGTGGCCAGGTACAGCGAGAACTTTGAAGTCCATGTTGATCTCGCGAGTGACGATCAGACGCTCGCGATGTACCGGTTTGATGAGCGGGAAGGTGCCCGGCTCAGGGATCTGAGCGGGAACGGGCATGATGGGAAGATTGTGGGAGCAAAGTGGGTTCAACCGATTCCTTCGATCGTCTCAGCAAATCCGTCAGAGTTTGCGCTCCAGTTCGATGGTGTCGACGACTTCGCCTTGCTTCCGATCAAACTGGGGATGGTGGGGCGATATCTACCAGATCGACCGTTTACCTACGAAGCCTTTTTTACGGCACATCGGCAGCGCCAGGAAGTCGAGCAGAATGCGCTCGCAAAGAATGCGCTCCCGCCCCCATTGGCCCCCGGCGTCCTCGGCTTCTTTCGAATCGGAGGGGTGACATACATCCCAGGAAAACACCTCTCGGACTGGGTTGAGTCGAAGCAGATCTTTTCGGATTCCCCCATCTCTGAAAACAAGGAGCACCACGTCGCAATGGTCTGGGATGGTCAGGCGATGCAGATGTTTGTCGACGGTATCAAGCAACGTCTTGGGAGAACAGATGTCCCGCGTCAGAGTTCGGAAAGCTGGTCGGAATTCGACGACGCGGCGTTCTCACTGTGTGGGATGCGGACGAACCTGGGATTTGTGAACACGTTTGCTGGAACAATCCGAGAAGTGCGAATTTCAACGACGGCCCGGTACATGGAGGATTTCGTCCCCGAACACCGACTGACCCCCGATGGCGACACAATTGGTTTGTATCACTGCGACGATGGTTCGGGAGATACGCTGATTGATTCCTCCGGCCAAAATCATCACGGCAAGATCGTCGGGGCGACGTGGGTTCATCCAGACGTCTCAAACTCACCAGTTGCCACGTCTAAACCTTCATTCGCATTGCAGTTCGACGGCGTCGATGATCATGTCGCAATTGACAGCGACATAATGGGAAAAACAAGCAGTTTCACTGTTGAAGCCATCGTCACTTTTCCAGGCAACTATCAGAACGCGTACATCCTGAGTGGCTCGGGCAAGGACTTTCAATTCGGTCTGGGGGAGATCAACGGACAAAGAGGATTCTTGGTCCGACGAGACCATAACCTCACGCCACAAGCGCATGCCACAGATCGTATCAACAATCAATCCGTGCATGTCGCAGGAGTATGGGATGGTAGTACGGCGAGTTTCTTCCTTAATGGCCAACGTGTTGATCAGGGCGTCAACAAGCAGGGTCTGGTTCCCATTGGTGATCGCTGGGGGATCGGATGCTTGTTTGATCACGACGATCAGGGAACAAGATTTTTTCAGGGAACGATTCATGAGATCCGAATTTCGAACTACCCTCGCTACGACGAGAATTTCCCGCCGAAAACTCAATTCGCGTCAGATTCGCGGACTCTCGCCCTCTACCACTTCGACGAAGGTCAGGGAAATGTTCTCAAAGACTCGTCCGGAAATGGGCACGATGGGAAGATTATCGGGGCGACATGGGTACCGCTCGAAGTTCGTCCATCGACGGGACAGCAAGAATTCAAGTGGTCCAACCATTGGCCCAATGACGCTCCCGCACCAGCGATTGCCCCCTTCACTGCGGACGAAGCCAGAGCCCATCAGGAAGCCTGGGCCCAGTACCTCGGCGTGCCGGTCGAGTATGAAAATTCCATCGGCATGAAGTTTCGCCTGATCCCGCCGGGTGAGTTCCTGATGGGGAGCACGCCGGAGGAAATCGAGGCGGCACTCAAGGTGGCAGGTGAAGACGAGGCTTGGCGGGAACGGATCAACAGCGAAGCCCCGCAACACAAAGTCGTGCTCACCCAGCCGGTGTATGTCGGCGTGACCGAGGTGACGCAGGCGCAGTACGAACGGGTGATGGGAACCAACCCGTCGCACTTCTCGACCACGGGCGACGGGAAGGAAGCGGTCGCCAATCTGGAGACGGGTAACCATCCGGTCGAGATGGTGAGCTGGAACGACGCAGCCGAGTTCTGCGCGAAACTGAGCGTGCAAGAGAAATTGAAACCGTTCTACTTCCGATCGGGTGAGACGATCACGCCTCTGGACGGGACCGGTTACCGGCTGCCGACGGAGGCGGAATGGGAGTCTGCCTGCC
>JAGQQQ010000003.1 GCA_020426125.1 Planctomycetaceae bacterium | reverse complement strand
GGACCCGCAATTGGTGCGTGCGGCCGGTTTCCGGGAGCAACTGCATGTAGGCGTAGCCACGATACCGTTCGAGGACGCGATAAAAGGTGACCGCTTCGCGGGATTTCTCCTCGGGCTGGCAGACGATCATTTTCTCCCGGGCCTTGGGATGGACCTTGAGGTGCGTGCGGATGTAGTCGGCGTCGCGGTCGAGGTTGCCGCGAACGAGAGCCCGGTACTCCTTTTTGACCACCCGCTTCTCGAACTGCCGCGTCAACCGATCGTGAACCTGATTGTTCTTGGCAATCACGATCACCCCGGTGGTGTCTCGATCCAGGCGATGAACAATGCCCGGCCGGAGCTTCCCCGCGATGTCGCTGAGTTGGTCGAAATGGTACTGCACCGCCGCCGCGAGGGTGCCGGTGAAGTTTCCCTTCCCCGGGTGGGTGACCATGTCAGCCGGTTTGTTGATAACGGCCATCGACTCGTCTTCGAACAAGACTTCGATCGGCAGGTTTTCCGGAGTGATCCCGCTGTCGGGTTCCTCAGGCAACGTGACAGAGATGCGATCGTTCACACGCAGCCGCCGAGCCGACTTCACGGGCAGGCCGTTGACCAGCACGCAGTCCTGCTCGATCGCCCGTTGGAAAGCCCCTCGGCTGTGATTGGGAAAAATCCGCGAGAGATAATGGTCGACTCGCCAGCCATGTGCGCGAGCTTCCACCGTGACTTGGAGCGGTTCAGATTCGAACTCTTCAGACATACAAACTCAGATGGATAAAACCGTGCGGAAGCGAAGTCGGGACCACCGTTTCGCGGAGTTCTTTTTTCGGCGAATCATGACTTCGTCGCGGCGATGTATTCGGCCAGCACCTTCAAGTTGCGAATGAAGAGCCGAGACTCGATCCAGCCATCATCCGTCCAGGCGCCCCGTTCGTCGAGAGCGTCGACGACCTTTTGCGCCGACTTTTCGAGACTGGGGGAGAGCTTGGGCGTTTTGATGACGGGTGCGATGGATCGCAACTTCCCCTCGGCGATTCGTTCCCGAGCCCGTTTGAGATCGCGTTCGATGCCGTCGAGTCCGCTGCTGACGATGAAGCCATAATGGGTGGGCAGGTCGTCCGCGGAATAGGTGACTTCATAGGTCTTCGTGAAATACAACGGGCGGTTGGTTCGCAGTTCATAGAAACGAGCCAGTTGGCCCCCTTCCAGTTCGCTTGACCGATAATAGGAGACGGCTCGCGGAATGGGTTCCAGGAAGCGAGTTTCGCCGGTCTGTTCCGCCAAGCGGATCAGCGTCTTCATCGCTCCCTGAGATTCTCCGCCGGTGATGGCCGCAGGTTCGAACTTCCTCGCCCAGACGGGATGCATCTCCGCGTTGTATTGCTGCGCCCACCCCGGTTGGGGATCAGGCATTTGAGCCAGCAGCAGGAATTCTCCCCCGCGGATTGCCGAGTCCAGGAACCGTTTGTCGCTGTAAAGTTCGTACGCCAGCAACATGGTCTCAATGCAGTCACTGATTGTGTTGTCATTGAGCGTGTAGTAGCTCGTGTACTTCTCCCGGGGATAGTCGCGTGGCCAGTCCTCAGGGTAGGACGCCTGCAAGACGGGGAACTCCTGCGGGTTGGGTGGCTCCGAAAATTGCTGAGGCCAGGCCCCGTTCGGATACTGCGCCGCGAGAAATGCGTCTTGGGCGTACGTTACGCATTCGTGCAGCCGCTTGTCTTCCTGGTTCAACTCCGAATCGAGCCGCATCAGAAATTGCAAGCAGGATTGGGATTTGTTGTCGTCGAAGGTTGTCCGATTCCGTAGTCGACCTGCGCTGCTGTGGCCATCGACACGGTAGGCATAGCGCTCGCGATCCTCAAGGGCGAACTCGATTTGCTCCGTCCAACCGCCTGAGAGAAGTTGGCCGCGAATGAGGGCGTCCGCCGTCTCCCGCGCGGCTTCGAGGAGAATTGGATCCTCGGTCAGCAGATACGCATCGAGAAACGCTGCTCCCACGGCGGGAGTTCCCGGTGGCTGGATCCACGCCGTGGTTGCTCCGACCGGCACTTCTCCTTCCCGAGCGGACAAGTCCGACTTCACTCGGAAGACGTAACCGCCTTCGACACCGGCGTTCGCTCGAAAAAACGAGACGGCTCGGTGAATCGCCTGCTCTGCTTCATCCGGGGAGGGTGGAGCAGCGCCAGACTTGTTGGCTGATAATGCGAGCGACATGCCAACGAGTAAAACGAGGCGGAGAGATCGCATAAAAAGACATCCGTCCGTTGCAACAGTATGAGTCAATCAACGTCACGAATGTACCGATTTGTCAGCATCGTTTCCAAGAATCCGAATATCCCCAGTCAAGACAACGTCGATTCCTGGGGGAGCGCGGGACTCTCTGGGGCAGTTGTCGACGGCAGATGGGGCGCCGGGATTTGGAGTTCCACGAGTTGGGGAACGGAGGGCGTCGATCGGGCAGGGGAAGCGGGCTCTGAGAGCGGGCGGCTGCGTCCCGGGCCGAAGACGGTTTTCATGGCGGAGACGACCAGGCCGGAGAGCGAGCCAAAGGTCGCGTCGACCGCGGAGGGTTCGAAACCGCAGTGGACCATGCAGTCCTGGCAACGAGGATTGCCACTGGCACGGCCGTAGGCCTCCCAGTCGGTGGTGTCCATCAATTCTTGAAAGGACTCCGCGTAGCCATCTTGGAGGAGGTAACAGGGTTTTTGCCAGCCGAACAGATTAAATGTCGGATTTCCCCAAGGGGTGCACTCCAACTGCCAGTTTCCTTTCAAAAATTCGAGAAACAGCGGAGATTGGTTAAAGATCCAGGACCGCTTTTGATTGTGGAGGATCCGGCGGAACAGTTGAGTCGTCTGGTGCCGGTTCAGGAAGTGTTCCTGATCGGGCGCTTTCTCGTACTGGTATCCTGGGGAGAGCATCATTCCTTCAACGCCCATCTCCATCAGCGTGTCGAACATTTCGTGGAGCCGCTCGGGCTCGTGGTTGCTGAACACGGTCGTGTTCGTGGTCACGCGGAATCCCTTATTGACGGCCGTTTTGATCGCGGCAATGGCGATATCATAGATCCCGTCTCGGCAGACAGCCGCATCATGCTCTTCGCGAGGACCGTCGAGATGGACCGAGAACGAGAGATACTTCGACGGCTGAAATCGGTGAAGATGCTTTTCGAGCAAGATGGCATTCGTACACAGGTAGACGTACTTCTTCCGTTCGATGAGTCCGGCGACGATCTGATCGATCTCGGGATGCAATAATGGCTCGCCTCCGGGAATGGACACAATCGGCGCTCCGCATTCATCGGCGGCGTTGAGACACTCCGCGACGGACAGGTGCTGCTTCAGAATGTTGGCCGGATATTGGATCTTCCCACAGCCGGCGCAGGCGAGGTTGCAGCGGAACAGCGGTTCCAGCATCAACACCAGCGGGTAGCGTTTGTTGCCTTTGAGCTTCTGCTTCACGACGTACGAAGCAACGGTCCACATCTGGGACAAGGGAACGGCCATGCGCTTCCGACTCCATTCTCGTTGATTTCCGACCAGCGTTGTCGATCCTGACAACGCAGATTGGGGGTCATACCAAGCCTGGGCGAACGTGTCAGCGCGAATCTGGGTCAGGGGAGGAATTGGGAGTTGGGAAATAGGAATGAGGATGGGCTGGCCATTGCGGTGTTTCGCGACCCCGTTTTCCGACACCCTCTCCCCGAATCCCGATTTGCAGGAGAATTGTGAAGCCTCCGGAGCCTGCTAAGATGTCGCGGCTTTCTCCCCTTGTTGGATAACACAGACATGGATCCTTTCGAATACCGTGGTGAACAACTGTACTGCGAAGATGTCTCCGTCTCGCAGTTGGCCGAAGAGTTTGGCACACCACTTTGGGTGTACTCGCAAGCCAAATTGGTGCATGAATTTCAAGCGATTCGCGATGCCTTCGCGGCGGTTGATCCCGTGATTTGTTATTCGGTGAAGGCGAATTCCAATCTCTCGCTGCTCAAAATCCTGAACGAACAGGGGAGCAGCTTCGACGTTGTTAGCGGCGGAGAACTCTACCGGGTTCGGGAGGCGGGAGCGGACACGACGCGAGTCGTTTTTGCGGGGGTCGGCAAGACGGACGCCGAAATCCGGCTGGCTCTCGAAAACAACATTCTGATGTTCAACGTCGAAAGCGAGGCGGAACTGGTTGCAATTTCGGCGGTCGCCGCTGAGCTGGGGGTTGTCGCGCCGGTCGCTTTGCGGCTGAATCCGGATATTGACGCGAAGACCCACGCGAAGACGACGACCGGGAAAAAGGGGAACAAATTCGGAATGGACATTGAGCGGCACAACGCCCTCGCAGACAAGGTCCTCGCGGATTCCCATCTCGAACTCCGGGGAATCCACATGCACCTGGGGTCCCCGATCAACACGACGGAGCCTTATGAAAAGGCCGCTCAGAAGGCCTTCGATGTCGTTACCGAACTCCGCGCGAAAGGCCACAAGACAAACTGGGTGAATCTCGGGGGCGGATTCGGCCTCAACTATCGTGGGAACGAGGCTCCCCCCGCCAAGACCTACGCCGACGTCATTATCCCCTGGATCCAGAAAGCGGAATGCCGACTCGCGCTGGAGCCGGGGCGGTCCATCGCAGGAAACGCTGGCATTCTTGTCAGCCAGGTGATCTATACAAAGCGCGAAGGAGGGAAGCTGTTCATCATTCAAGATGCGGCGATGAATGATCTCGTGCGCCCAGCCATGTATGACTCCTTCCACCGCATCTGGCCGGTTCGTCCCGGGGTTGCGGCCCCTGCTGACTTTGAGGCGGAAATCGCTGGGTGCGAACCCGCCGACGTGGTCGGTCCCGTCTGCGAATCCGGCGATTACCTCGCGAAGAATCGGTGGCTCCCCGAGGTTCATCGGGGCGATTTGCTGTGTACCTTCAGCGCTGGAGCCTACGGCACAGTCATGAGCAGCAACTACAACTCGCGCCCGCGCGGCGCGGAAGTGCTGGTCAACGGCGGCGAATACCGTATCATCCGACGCCGTGAGACGTACGATGATCTGATTGCACACGAACGAGTCTGACGAGAAAAATCCGAAATCCGAAGGATCAAACTCGAAACAAATCCGAAAAATTCGAACTCCAAAAAGAGGAGAAGTTGTTTGGTATTTCGGATTTTTGAATCTCGAATTTGTTTCGGATTTCGAGATTCGATTTTCGGATTTTCTCCTTAGGCTGCACTGCGGCGGAGCGTGCGCACGATCCGTTCAAACTCCTCATTGCTGGAGAATGGCACGACGATTGAGCCGGAGTCTTTGGCGTTCAGTTTGATTTGCACGGGGACGCCGAGCAGGTCGCGGAGTTGGGCTTCCATTGACGCGACATGATTCGTTCGCGGGGACTCTGCTTCGGCGATCGGAATCGTCTCCGGTTCGGATTCCGTGGGAGCGGTTCCTTCGACGCGGACCATATCGGCAATCGCCTGTGCCGTCAGCGGCGGCTCTGCGGCCTGGGGAGCGGGGTTGGAACCAGAATCCGGCGGAACGCCCTGAGAACCTGCATCCCCAGCGATGCCCCCTTCGACGCTCTCCACAGGGGCCGGACTCGAATTTGGCTGCTCAGTTGACACGGCGACCGTCACTGGGGCAGGGGCCGGTTCGGGAGTCGGTTTGTCCCGTCCCAATAGCGTCTTCACCGCGGCTTCCGTCGCCCGCACGGACAGATTCTCCGACTGGATTCGGCGGCACATTTCATGTTGCTGATCTTCCGGCAATGGCAAGAGTGCTCGGGCATGTCCGGCAGAGAGTTTCTCTCCGTGCAGCGCTTGCTTGATAGGATCCGGAAGTTCGAGCAACCGAAGCATGTTGCTGACCGTCGATCGGTTCATGCTGAGGCTTTTGGCCAGCTCCTCAATCGTGCATTCGAAATGATTGAGGTAGTCGCGAAACGCCTGGGCTTTTTCCAGGTCGTTGAGGTCCTTCCGTTTCAGGTTCTCCTCCAACGCGAATTCGCAAGCGATTTTGTCGATGACGTCGACCACGCGACAGGGGACGGTCGTTAGTCCCGCCTTCTTCGCCGCCTGCCAGCGCCGTTCCCCGGCGACAAGTTGGAAGCCCTTATCGATCTCGCGAACGATGAGCGGCTGAAGGATCCCGTGTTCCTTAATGCTGGATGCGAGTTCACCAATCGCTTCCGGATCAAAGTGCTTTCGCGGCTGAAACGGACTTCGCGTAATCTTTGTCGTGGCAATCTCGCGAAGTTCCGAGCGGACGGCTCCATCCCGTTCTTCGTGCGCAGGGGCTTCCCCTCCGAGTAGGGCACTCAAGCCACGGCCCAATCGACGATTGTGGGGAGCGGTGGAAACTTCAGTCATGCGAGTCTGCCTCCATACAGACGGAGTCACTCAGTCCGGCAAGCACTGCCGGCTGATCACGGTTGCCAATCCATTGGTGCGGGGATCCCAGACACCCTTTATTCTCGACAGGCTCGACTTTGTTTCTGAATCGACATCACCTGCGAGCCCCTGCTCACGGGCCTATGACGTCGCGTCACGTAAGGCACGTAACCTTGAGAAACTGCGAAGGCTGTTTCACGTGAAACGAATTCGCAGCGATGGACGTTCGCGGATGTGAGGAGTTCCTCTTTCGCTGACTGGAGGAATAGAACGCGGATGACGCGGATTGGGCAGATTGACGCCGATCCGATGAGAAGTGATGTGACGCGAAACACTGGGGCGGACGGACGGATGGACGACTGATGTGGATTCCAAACTGCCCTCGCCTCCTCAAGATTCATCCGCGAACATCCGCCCAATCCGCGTTCTATTC
>JAGQQQ010000855.1 GCA_020426125.1 Planctomycetaceae bacterium | reverse complement strand
TTCCCCTCGCCCGTTTTCACCAGGGTGATGAACGGGCCATTTCTCGCCCCGCCCCCGACGTCATCCTGATTCAAGTCGATGAAGACGCGAAGCTCCTCCTGATCCTGCAAGCCCAGGAAATGATTCCGAATAATGGTATTTGTCAAGTCGCCAGTAATGATGCTGGCTTCGAAGGCTTCCCCGGCAACGACACGGCGATCCCCCATCGCGAGCCCATTCCCAGATTCGACTCGAGCCGTCAGCAGAGATGGATCCTCGGTCACCTGAATTCCGATCGTGCGGAACTCGGGAACGTCGAACACGAAAATCGACGCCTCACGTCCACTGTCATCCAACAGGGTGATCCGTGGCGTGACGTTGATGGAGTCTCCGTCCTGCCCTTGTGTATTCGCGAAGGTATTCAAGAACTCCAGCGAATAAGTGTGATTCAGGATTGCGACAGCGACGTTCCCTTCCGCCGGGTTGCGGACGAGATCGACGAATTCGGTCAGTCCATCGAGCCATGTGACCCGGGCTCGCAGTTCCTCATTGGCATTGAGGTCATTCGCTCGAACTTGGAGTTCGACGTCGAATTGTCCGGAAGCAGGATTCGACCGGGCCACAAACATTGTCCCCTGATCGAAGGGGGACGCGACATCTCTGATCTCGACACGGCTCGTCGCCGTTGCGTCAACATTGCCGCCTCTGATGACCCGTACAGTGAAGTTTGCTGTTCCAGTCTCCGCGCCTCCCGGCGTTTGCTCGAAGATCCGCGTGGGGAGATTGGCGATGGCAACCGGGTCATTGGAGGGGATATTCTGATTCAGCGTCTGAATGAGCCCATCTTCATACTCGACTTCGATCGTGACATTGCCGGACAGATTCGAGAGAGTGACGACCGGTCGGAAGTTCGCAGACTCATTGACGGGATTCGGAGCGGCGATCACGACCCTGGGAGCCGGATTCGTCGCGTCGGTCACTGGAAAAGAGGTCGTGTCCCTCAACGTTCTACCGCCGCCGGGATTGTCGAAGAAACTTCGCACGACAAAGTCACGGGCCGGGTCCAGTTCCACGGAACCGATCGCTTCCCCATTGACCTGGCCGACGCTTTGCCTCGCCGTCGCAATAAACGTGTTGATGATGCCAATGGACTGAGTCAGCGTTCCAGTGAACGTGACTGTGCCAGTCACCGGAACGTTCGACTGGCTCTGTGTATCCGCCAGGAGCGGAACATCAACCTCGAAAAAGTCGCCGAAACCCTGGAACAGAAAGCGATCTTGCCCCTCTCTGAATTCGTTGAACGATGCTTCGGATGCAAACAGTTCGACTTGAAACGGCTTGAGAATTGTGCGGTGGTCGACGCTCTCGATCGTCATCACGCCATCCACGACGACGGATGTTTCACCGTTTGGAATGAGATCGAAGACTCCTTGCGGGAATAGAAGGCTCTGGTCGAACGTCCCGTTGGCCAACACATCGATCGTCGATTCTCTCGTCAGCCCGCCGATGTCGACTGTAACCGGAAAACTAAGACTGTTCCCGAGATTTTGGATCCGGCCTTCGATCCCGAGGAGGTTGGTGGTTTCGTGATTCACCGAGTTGACAAAGAAATCGACGACCAGCAGCGGTTGTGACTCGATTTTGACCGCATGGGTGGTCACCGAAGCCCGGCCGTTGGGGAGCGTGACTGTCACGACGACATCGAATTCACCTGCGGTTTCGTAGGTGTGAGTCACCGGGACATCGAAGTTGACGAGGTCTGTTGACTCCCGATCGCCCTGGGCGCGTTGCACTGCCGTGTTGAACCGAATGTCAGTCTGAAGCAACGGCTGGACCACCGGGGTGGTCCCATCTCCGAAATCGAAGCGGACGTTGACATCTCCGGCAACTCCCGCGAGTTGGGGAAGCAGATTGAAAATGTGGGCTCTCACGCTCACGGAACCATTTCCCAGCACGAGGCCATTGCCCGAGAAACTGACATCCACATCAAGTGGGCGAATCTGTCCGAAATCATCTGGACCTTCGTTGCCGCGATCAGACCGCATGCTTCGGAGTTGAGACTGGTCGAGGGGCACTGTGTCCAACACATTCCCGGCTGTGTCAATGAGTTCAAACTTGAGGGACCGATCAGACAGCCGCGTCCCCTCGAAGAAGCTCACATTCGGTTCATCGAGTTTACGCAGTGAAGGGGTGTTGAGCCCGACACTATCCAACAGGCCAGTTGTCTGGAATGTCCTCCCGACTGCAGGAATGGAGCCATCGACTTCGTCAGGAACTGCTGCCAACGTGAACAACTGAAACGGATCGGCCAGAAACTCTCCGGTCGGTTGTGCCCCCAATTGCTCGAAGAGCGAGCTGTCAACGAAGAACTCACCCGTGATCCGAACGAAGACGTCGCCGTGAACTGAGGGATGCACTGTTCCAGTCAGAACCCCCACGTCAATGTGCGCTTCAGACTGAG
This sequence comes from Planctomycetaceae bacterium, assembly GCA_020426125.1. Classification (GTDB taxonomy): domain Bacteria; phylum Planctomycetota; class Planctomycetia; order Planctomycetales; family Planctomycetaceae; genus HKST-UBA70. The sequence continues at coordinate 2,048 of JAGQQQ010000855.1, read as the reverse complement.
TGGCGTTGAAGCCCCCCTTGACGACAATGTCAAAGGGATCGATCCGGAGCAATCCATTCGCCCCGACAAGAGGATCGCCCGGGATGCCGCCTGTTGAGTTCGGCTCGACAATGTCCACAAGAATGAAGTCCGCCACGTTCGGGACGTCGATGCCATCGGCCAGAGTGGCCACTCGCACAGTCTTGGTCCCCGTAGTGCTGAATGCCTGGGACACTTCCACACTTCGGTTGCGTTTGCCGTCAGCCGGGAAATCGAATTCCTGAACGATCGGACTTCCTTCTCCTTCAATGGTGATGGTCACTTTGTGGTCGACGGGGGGCAAATTGAACAACTCCGCAGAGAAAGTGAGTTCCTGATCGAGCAGGCCTGTGCCGGTCTCCGGGCCGATGAGATTGCTGGCTGGCGCATTCAGATCGTAAAACTGGAGTTCGCGTGTTTCTGCTCCCAGCTTCAGTCTGACCTTTTGCATCAAACCTTCACTCTCAGCGATACGTTCCTGCTTAGAAAAGTTCCGCAGTGAGTCGGGCAGCGTCTGATCTTCCGCACGCAAGGCAATACGGAACAAAAAGTCAGTCACCTGGAAATCCGCGAATTCCAGGTTGCTTCCCAGAAACTCCCCTCGTCGCAGTTCGATGTCGCCAGTCAGCCGAACAGTCGTGTCCGCAAAAGTTGGCTGGGTGTCAAACCCGGGAAAAGCCAGACCGAAGACAAACCCGGGAGACGTGTTCCCGGCAAAGCCCTGAGTATCAACTTCCAACTGCAGGTCATTCAGATCGACCGTGTTTCTCACGCGGAGATTCAGCGTATCGGATTCGCGATCGTAACGGAGAAAGACGTCCGCGTTCGGATCGAATTGAACATTCGGATTACCTCCAAAGACCGAGAATTCGGCCGCGAGAAGGACCCTTGCCTCCACGGATTCCACCATGGCTGGAATCCATGACCAGGTTGGAGTCGCGGAATTGACCCGACGGCGTGGTTTCCGGCTGCGAAGGTGTTGAATCCAGGCACTCATAGGCTGCCGAAGCATGGGAAGTCTTTCTGAATCGAATGAGGGAACAGGCTCTCGATGACTTCCGTTCTTGACTTCTCCTCCCGATCTAACAGCAAATTCCCCGAATTGACTTCGGTTTCGTGGTTTTGGACAGTCGTTCAGTTCGAGCATCCCCCTTTGCGCGGATATTTTCTGATCAATCAGTGTGAGATTTTGTTCATTACCAGAGAATGAATTGGGCCGAGGTCCATGGTGGAGTCCGATTCCACAACGAATTCCACCCTGCTCGCGAAACTGCGAGGTGAGTCGACGGCATCCCGGAGTTGGGATGAGTTTGTGGCACGGTATGGCCCTCGCATTGTGAACTGGTGTCAGAAATGGGGCCTACAGCCCGCCGACGCTGCCGACGTCACGCAGAATGTCCTGTTGGAACTGTCTCAGCAAATGAGAACGTTCCGATATGACCCTGACAAGCGGTTCCGATCATGGCTGAAGACGGTGACCCGCCGAGCCTGGTACGATTATTCCCAGAGACGTAAGAAGCTGGGCCCCGTTCCCTCGACGAGACTCCCTGGTTGGCGATGGACACCGTCGACGCACAGGAGGATCTGTGTCGCAGGCTGGATGAAGAATGTCAGCGAGAGATGTTGGAGGTCGCTATGGGACGCGTGCGATCTCGTGTCGCCGAACACACCTGGGGTGCCTTTGATCTGACAGAACTGCAAGGGATCCCCGCCATGGACATCGCCGCACAACTTGAGATGAACGTCGATCAGGCTACCTACGGCCTCGCGGACCTAGGGCCGGACGATCTGCTGCTCACTCGCGGTGTCAGGGGCCTCGAGGCCCCTGACACGGCCTTGGTTTTCTAACGAAAACCAGATTCCAATGCAGTCGTTTGCAAGATACAAGGGCCGGTTCAACCGGCCATCGGGTGCTCGAACATCGTTCTGGCCGGTAGAACCGATCCTACTGTACTGTTTTTCGTCGGCTGCTGTGTCCTCAGCAAGTAACGACGACAGTGCCACGGCTCCCAGTGAAGCGCCCAGTCCAT
>JAGQQQ010000854.1 GCA_020426125.1 Planctomycetaceae bacterium | reverse complement strand
CCCGACCCCATCTGTCCGCCCCCGAAAATCTCATGGGAGTCCTGGGCACGTTCCACGTCGTTCGCTGTGTGAACTGCCGCCATCTCTTCATGAATCCCCGTCCGACGTTGGAAACCCTCGCAGCGTGCTATCCGGCAGGATATGGTCCCCACCGGCCCCAAAATGAGAATTCTGCCTCACCAACCTCGCCTGAGGGGGAGGAGAAAGTTGCGGCCCCGTCGGCTCCCCAGAAAACTCCCTGGTATCTCCGGCCATCTGTTCGTTCGATTCCCGGTCTGAAGCGACTCTATCACTGGCTCACGGACACACGAAGCCAGATCCTTCCTCCTCCACCGAATGCAGACGCGCGTGCTCTGGAACTCGGGTGTGGGACTGGTCAATTTCTTGACTCGCTCCGTTCTGTGGGATGGAACTGTGAAGGAGTCGAATTGGTCGCCGCTGCCGCCGAAGGGGCCCGTCGTAGAGGATTTCCAATTCATGAAGGCACTCTCGAATCCGCGGCGTTTCCCGATGAAACTTTCGACGCAGCCTTCGCCTGGCATGTTTTGGAGCATCTCCCGGATGTTCGAGCGAGCTTGCAGGAACTCTACCGCGTCTTGAAACCGGGGGGAATTCTGGCCGTCAGCTTGCCGAATGTCGGCTGTTGGGAGCCGATTGTGTTTGGGAGAAATTGGTACGTCTGGGAGCTTCCTCGACACCTGCACTTTTTCAATCCCGCTCGATTGCGGAGGCTGTTGAACGAGACCGGATTCGTTGATGTGAAAGTGACTCACCAACGGAATTTGCTGAACGTCGTTGGCAGTAGTGCCATTTGCCTCAAGCGAGTCTCTCCCCGAAGTCGGTTTGCGGCCCGGCTGCTGGACTATCCCAATGAGCCGAAATTGTGGGGACAACTGGCGATGGCTCCCTTCGCGATCGGTCTGGCCTGGCTGCATCAAGGGGGGCGGCTGACGGTCACCGCCCGTCGCGGCGACTCATCGACTGCGGGGAAGAAGTTATGAAGATTCTGATGCTCAGTTCCGGGGATCGCGTGCCGTCATCGCGGTTTCGCATGTTGCCATATGTCAAACATTTTCGGGAGAAGGGACATCATTGTATCATCGCAACTAGCATTCCCCAGAAATATGACTGGTACAAAGCGATTGGATTCCGACTGAGTCAGCGACTCAAGCGAGGAATTCGAACGCTGCATTGGCATCAATCTCGATGGCGACAGGACGATGTTGTCATCATCGATCGGGAAATCTTCGATGCCCCCGACTGGGAGATGGAACTCAAATTCCGTGAGACGGCCCCTCGGCTCGTCCTCGATCTCGATGACGGTGTCTTTCTTCGCTACCCCGAAAAGTTTGAGAAACTGGTTCCCATCGCTGACTTGGTGATCTGCGGGAACCCCTTCATCGAGGAATGGGTGAAACCTCGCAACGAGAACACGATCATCCTCCCCACTTGCGTGGAAATGGCTCAATACCCTCCCAAGCCCGAAAGCGCGTCGTCAAATTCCGCTCCGCGAATAGGCTGGATCGGAACAACGGGAAACCTCCGTTACTTTCAGGTCGCCGCTGCCGGCCTTCGAAAACTGGCACAGAGCGTGAACTTCGAATTGCACGTGATTGTGCCGGAGTTGGGTCCGTTGAGCGAGATCGATCTCGCGGGGATCAAGGTGGTCCACCACCCCTGGGACAAGAACCGCGAAGTCGAGCAGCTCCATCAATTGGACATCGGCTTGATGCCGCTGTTCGAAACGGAAGTCTGGGACAAATACAAGTGCGGCCTGAAACTGATTCAGTATATGGCGGCCGGGATTCCCGCCGTGGCCTCGCCGGTCGGGGTCAACGCATCGATCGTGACGCCGGGGCACGACGGATTCCTCGCCCGCTCCGATGATGAATGGGCGGCCTCACTCGAACAATTGATCAGCGACTCCGCTCTTCGTCGGCGGATGGGGCACACCGCCCGAGAGACTGCGGCGGAAAAGTATTCGATTGAAGCCAATTTCCCGCGTTATGAACGGGCACTCATACAGATTGTTGAGCGTCAAAAACGGCGCCTGGAGAGCGGCGGCTAAACTGGCGGCGGATCGTCAGATTGGGGCAACGCTGCTGCCCAAGAGGGCGGCAAATGTTTCGTCAGCTCGACTTGTGTGAAAACAGAACTGCTGCGGGGACCGACTTGCCGCGCCCAGTTGGCCATGTGTTGGATCCCCTCCTCCAGCGAGTGCTCCGGCCCTGGTGCGAAGACCGAACGAAATTTGCTGTGATCGGCCCAGGCCAGTTCGACCTCCTCACGTGCAGGGAGGTATTCAATTCTCGGCGTTTCCCCGAAGGCCTTGGCGACCGCCTGCGCGAGTTCATTCACGGTGACCGCGCGATCGGACCCGACGTTGAAGACTTGGTTCCTCGACTCGGGAACAAATGGAGCCCGAGCGATTCCGGGAGCCACATCGCGGATGTCAGTGAATGCCCGCTTCTGCTCGCCATTTCCAAACACCGGCAATGGTTCGCCACGCATCAGCCGATTCATGAAAATTCCGACGACGTTGCGATAACGGTCCCCAATGTTCTGATAGGGGCCGTAGACGTTGTGCGGGCGAAAGATCGTGTAGGGCAGACCGAAGAGCCGCTCGGTCACGGCCAGCTCTGCTTCGACGGCCAGCTTGGCGATCCCGTAGCTATCGATCGGTTCTGGAAGGTCGAGCTCGGTGAGCGTGCCCGTCGCGTGCCCGTAGACGGCGGCCGAGGAGAGGAAGACAAAATGGCCGACGTCGGCGTTGACCGCCGCGTTGATGAGGTTGACGCTGCCCACGAGGTTGTTCTCGTAGTTGAACCGCTTGATGTGGTGGCTCAGCCCTTCGGCTGCGTAGGCAGCCAGGTGGAAGACCACGTCGAACGGACCGTCAGCGAAGGCAGCGGCGACATCTTGCTCTCGGCTGACCGATCCTCTGAGGAGCGCGTCTCCAGTCGGGACGTTGCGTTTGAAGCCTCCGCTGAGATCGTCCATCACGACCACATCGTCACCGTGGTCGACGAGCGCATCGACGAGGTGAGATCCGATGAATCCGGCACCGCCGGTG
>JAGQQQ010000853.1 GCA_020426125.1 Planctomycetaceae bacterium | reverse complement strand
TTGTCGATGGGAAACGACTTCGCATTGGGTTTCCGCCGCAAGCGACGCGGGGTGATGATTTTAGTGCCTAACTCACGTCAGAGATTCTGACCGAGGTTCGTCAGTATGCCCCTCGAACTGGAGACAACCAAATGGATATCTCAAAACTCGCCGTTGAACTGAAGAAACATGTCGCGGCACAAAAGCTTTGCCGCATGAACGATATCAAAGTTGCTGCCCGATCTCTCCTGGTCCCGTTCTATCCCAAGGGCGTCCCCTCGTTTGCCGTCATGAAACTGGTCCACCAGTACAAGGCCCTCATGAGAAATGAAGCTGAGGATGAAGCCTTCATCCAGAAAATCACCGGGGCCGACTACAAAGGGGATACGGGAAAGCCCCAGCAAACTGGGGGCGGAAACCGAGTCATCCGGAAACCTGACGGATTGTCGTGATACTCACTCGAATGCCATAAAGTCAGGTTGCGATTTGGCCCCCCTCTGTCCGTCGTCCGCTGGCATTGCTCCAATTCTTCTAGCCCTGAAGGTTCTTGCATGATTTCCAAACTCGCGGTATTCGAACGAAGCGTCTGCGGCTGCACCGAATGCAAGTCCTCTTGCGAGAGCGGAAAGCCTGGCATGTTAGCGCCGTGTGACATTGACCGCATCGCCGAATACTTGGGTCTAAAAGAGACCACCGAAGAGTTCACTCTCAAGATGTTCCAAGCATGCGATGACGGTCCTGAGGTGGCCATCTCCGAGCGATCGGATGCCAGGGCACCAGCTCTCCGGCCTGCGGTCCGTGCGGACGGCTCCTGCGTTTTTCTGAGTGACGAGGGACGCTGCATGATTCATCCGGTGGCTCCCTTCGAATGCTCCCGCGTGAACGCCTGTGACCCTGTCAGCGGGGCCGCAGCAATGAAGAAGCTCGCCCAAGCGGTCCGGGATTCGATTGATTACATCATGCACTGGACATGGATTCGGGAAAGGCAGAACGGATAACATTCGTGTAAGTGGCGAAGGGAGCGATGGATTGTTAGTGGCCACCTTCTGGGAAGGGGAAAGTGCTCTTCCAATCGCTGGAACTCTGGCACTGCTTCAGTGGCGGTCTGGTGGAGGTTCACGTCATGAATTCGAGTGACGGGGAGACATCGATGACAACTGGCACTCGGTGATAGTCGCCCTCCATAACGTGTCGTCCCTTATTGACGCTTGGGAACTCAGACACTTGCCGTAGGAGTCCGCAAAAAAGTGCATCTATCAAAGTTGGTTGCGACGGAGTTCGTTGAGCAGATATCCTTGGAGTGTAAGATGGATGTTCTCCAAATAAAACCAGGATGGCATCGACTTGTTTTCATGGCAGTTTTCGATGGCTGCCGTGTGATCCATCACGATGGCGGGCGCCTGTGGCCGGACAATTCGAAATTACCTGTTCCCGTGGTTTTCCCGATTGGCTCGCCTCTCAGCAAGTCAGTTTGGGGGTCACAACGTATCAGGGAAATCGGCTGTTGCTGCTGGGGCTCAAGCCTGATGGTCGGCTGGCCGTGTTTCAACGGGTCTTCGAACGCTGCATGGGCTTGTACGCCGTTTCCCGTCCGGAGGAGCCACCGTCCCAGACCTTGTGGATGACGTCGAAGTGCCAGGTCTGGCGGTTTGAAAACATGCTGGTTCCCGGCCAGCATTTCGATGGTTGCGATCGTTCCTTCGCCCCTCAGCAGGTCTTTTACACCGGAGACGTCGACGCTCACGACATTGCCGTCGAGTCCACCGGTCGCGTGTTGTTCGTTAGCACGCTCCTCAGCTGCGTGGCAACGCTCAGCGAGCGCTTCAGCCTGCAGCCGGTCTGGCGACCACCGTTTGTGTCGAAACTGGCGGCGGAAGACCGCTGCCATCTCAATGGTCTAGCCCTCGAACATGGTAGGATGAAATACGTCACCGCCTGTGCAAAGGCGGACTCCTTCGACGGCTGGCGGGACCACCGGGACACAGGGGGATGCGTCCTGGACGTGGAGTCCGGGGAAACAATCCTCACGGGACTCTCGATGCCGCACTCTCCGCGCGTCTACCGCGACAAGCTCTGGGTGCTCAATTCCGGGGCCGGAGAGTTCGGGTATGTGGATCGGGAGGTTGGTCGACTGGAATGCGTCGCGGAGTGTTCCGGGTACGCACGAGGCCTCGCCTTTGTGAATGGCTGGGCGCTGGTGGGGACCTCTCTCCCGCGACACGAGCCGACGTTTCGTGGGCTGCCAATTGAACAGAAGTTCTCCGCCACCGGCCAAACGCCCCGTTGCGGCCTGCAAGTCATTTCCCTGGAAACTGGCGACACAGCGCACTGGGTTCGTATCGAAGGAGACGTTCAAGAACTGTATGACGTCGTCGTCTTGCCGGAGGTCGTGCGCCCCCGCGCCGCTGGTATCCAAAATGACGAAGTCCATCACAACATTTGGTTTCAGGACGAAACCGGCGAGCATCGAAGCTGGACCGCCGCTCCCAAATCCCGACCGTGAGTTCCGCAATCCCGAACTCCACGGCGATCGAACCTTTTGATTCCACGCTTATCAAGAAAAAGAACTAAAATGGCCACAAATCTTGTCTTCCGGGAATTCCTGAATTCGATCCGTCAGCGGTTGATCAATCGTGGTCTGCGGCGGCGAACCGCCCGAGCGAGACGCCTCAGACAACCGGGGTGGTCGAAAGCCGTCATTTTGTGTGAATCGCTTGAGGATCGGACGCTGCTCACCGATTTCGGGGATGCCCCGCTTCCCTACCCGGTCACCATTGCTGAAGGGGGGCCTCAGCACACCGAATCGGGGCCAACCCTGGGAGCGACACGCGACGGAGAAGCAGATGGGACTCACTCTGCCAATGCCGATGCCGACGGCGCAGACGAAGACGGTGTCACATTCGGGCCAATGCGAGTCGGCCAACTTGACGCCACAGTGACCGTCAACGTTCAGGGTGGCTCCGGGAAACTTGATGCCTGGATAGATTTCAACGGTGACGGCTCCTGGGGCGGGCCTGGGGAACAGATCTTCGACAGCGTCTCCGTCACCACGGGCGACAACGTCTTGTCGTTTGATGTCTCTAATTACGCCCTAGCAGGCACAACCTTCGCCCGGTTCCGCTTGAGTTCCGCTGGCGACTTGGGGGTTGGGGGAAGTGCCGCGGACGGTGAAGTTGAAGATTATGAAGTCACGATCAGCGGTCCCGCTTCGGCCAGCGGCGTTTTTGGTGGGCAGAAGACGATCAGTACGGCTGCCGACGGTGCCGATAGCGTCTTCGCGGCAGATGTCGATGGGGACGGCGACATCGACGTCCTCAGTTCTTCCCGAGAAGATGATAAGATCGCCTGGTACGAAAACGATGGCGACGGCAATTTCAGTGCGCATACAATCAGCACCACCGCCAACGGAGCGCACAGCGTGTTTGCGGCGGACGTGGACGGGGATGGTGATATCGACGCCGTAAGTGTATCCACGTATGACAATCGGGTCACATGGCATGAGAATGACGGAGCCCAAAACTTCACGGCCCACACAGTCAGCAACACCGCCAATGGTGCCTTTAGCGTTTTTGCGGCGGACGTGGATGGAGACGGTGACACAGACATTCTAAGTGCATCAGGCGGCGACGACAAAATCGCCTGGTATGAGAACGACGGCAGTCAAAATTTCACGGCCCACACGATCACTTCAGCCGCAGACTATGCCTGGAGCGTGTTTGCTGCGGACGTGGATGGAGACGGAGACACAGACGTTCTGAGCGCTTCAGGCTTCGATAATAGGATTGCGTGGTACGAAAACGACGGGTCTCAAAACTTCACGACTCACACAATCAGTAGTTCCGCGAACGGTGCCAGGAGTGTGTTTGCGTGTGATGTTGACGGCGACGGTGACACAGACGTCCTCAGTGCTTCCGTCAATGATGACAGGATTGCGTGGTATGAAAACGACGGGAATGAAAACTTCACGACTCACACGATCAGCAATATCGCCGATGGTGCCCGCAGCGTGTTTGCAGCTGATCTGGACGGAGATGGTGACACCGATGTTTTCAGTGCGTCTCGATTCGACGACAAGATCGCTTGGTACGAGAACGATGGTACCGAGAGCTTCACCTTACGCGTAATCAGCACATCTGCCGCCGAGGCCGTCGGCGTCTTCGCTGCTGATGTTGATGGCGATGGCGATCTGGATGTACTGAGTGCCTCGTTTAGTGATGACCGCATTGCATGGTACGAAAACCTGAACCTCGACTTCGGCGACGCCCCTGTCCCTTATCCAACGACACTAGCCCAGAACGGCGCACGCCATGAGATAAATGGCCCGACGTTGGGATCTAATCGCGATGAAGAAGGAGATGGGACTCACTCCGCCAATGCCGATGCCGACGGCGCAGACGAAGACGGTGTCACATTCGGGCCAATGCGAGTCGGCCAACTTGACGCCACTGTGACCGTCAACGTTCAGGGTGGCTCCGGGAAACTCGATGCCTGGATCGACTTCAACGG
>JAGQQQ010000852.1 GCA_020426125.1 Planctomycetaceae bacterium | reverse complement strand
ATGGAGGAGATCGGCAGGCTCTCGGTGGCGCCGTAAGGTGTGTGGAGATCGGCCGGATGGACGAGGATTTTGCTCATTCGTTCCTGGACATGAGTCGGAACGGGGCCCCCAGCCGACAACGCCCGTCTGAGCGACGGCAATTGCAGCTGATGCCTTTCACAAAACCTCCCTATTCGGTTCCAGAATGCCGGGGATCCGAATGCTTGTGTGACTCCCTGATCACGAATCGCTTCGAGAATTTTCTCAGGATCAACTTTTGCCGGTTTGGTCGGATCCATGTCCGGGATGACTGTGGTGACTCCCATCGCCGCGTTAAACAGTCCAAATAATGGAAAGCCAGGCAAGTCAATCTCACCCGGTTCGATGCCATAAAACTGTTGAATGAGGTCAACCTGCGCGTCGAACATTCCATGTTCGTACAAGACTCCTTTGGGAGGACCGGTACTCCCCGAAGTGAAGATAATCGCGGCACGGTCCTCCGATTGAGTCTCCACGGCTTGAAACTCAGACCGCGGTTTGTTGAGCAGCTCTCGGTAGGTCGCCGTCACGCCGGGGCTTCGTCTTCCCACTGCGATGTTGAACTTCGCATTTGAGAATTTCTTCTGAGTCCACCAGCGAACAAACTGAACAACGGGAATCGCGACGAAGCCATCGGGATCGACCTTTTCCAGGCAGGCAAAAATATTCTTGCGACCCATTCCTGGGTCAATCAAAACGATCGTCACGCCAGCCTTAAACAAGGCAAACGTCAACGCGACAAACTCAATGCTAAACGGAACGAACAGGACGAGTTTCATTCCCGGTCGCAGGCCCCGCTTCGTTAGCTCCGCCGCAAGGTGGCCGGTCAACTCATCCAACTGCTGAAAAGTCAGTTGGCTGTAGGTGACGCGTCCCCACTGATCTCGTCCCATGGGAGCGACAATCGCTCGCTGGTATGGGCGCGTCCCTGCCATTTGTGTCAGCCTTTGGGCAATGTTCACCGGCTTGGACATGCGATTCGCCTTTTGCGGAGCATCGGATTCGACTTCGGCATAAATTGGTCAGTCTCAGCGGCGTCAGATGATGTGAAACCGCCACTTAGGTCCGCGGGTGCGATTTCAGTGAGTGGGGTTGCGCGAGGATCTTCCGATACTGGGAGAACCGAATAATCGCGACTTGAGTCGCAGGGCACCGTTGCTCGAGAAGCGTGACGACGATCATGCTGATCCGAACCGTTGCCGCCCCATGAGAACCGCGTCTGACGCCTCAGAACCAGAAGGGATCCTGGACAGATCTGGCCTCTAAGCCGAGTGCTGGATGAAAGCAAACCAAACAAGCCAGATAGAATAGTCTTCTAACCAGTTGTTGACAGGATCCAACCCTGTCCTACCGGTAAGTTCCCTTTCGCTGAACGGCTAAGAACCTCTCTCAAAACCGGTTCGAGGCGTGAGAGCGGGCGGGGCATCTTCTAGGCAAGGAATCCGAATCAGAAAAGTCCTGAGACTCGTCGATACGGGATGACGCTGTCGGTCGAACTCAAACAGAGTCTTGATAGTGGGTCTAATAGAACAGGAGACAGGGCACTCCCTGTCTCCTGTTCCTGTCCGTCTGACCGGCAGGTGCCTTTCGCTGTCACCTCGGAGACGCCAACGATTACTGGTTGATCTGCAATGATGCCACTTGTTGGATAGCGGCGATCGCCGTTTGTGAGGATCCCGCTTCCGCCAAGAACTTGCTAGCGGACTTGAGCAGGGGCAGATCAACGGCCTGCGGCGCCGATGCCACTGATGCGGCACGTCCTCGCCGAGCGGCACCAGGTTTTCGCACGGCTTTGGAACTGCGTCCCTTCTTAATGCCGAGTCGGCGGCGAGCTTGAGAAAACGCTACGTTGCAAGAATTGCGGTTAATTTCCTGACCTGGAAAATTCTTCTGAAGAGCTTCGAAGACTTCCCGGCTCGACAACGACTTGTCTTCGGTTAGCAGGTTCCGAATCTCTTCGGACATGTTGAATCCGTCGGTGCGGTTTGCTTTTTTCTTTGCCATGACCTTCCTCAAGTTCTTGTTTGGGCACAGTTCTCTACGGCCCTAAAGAGAGTTTGCCTGTTCAATGTGTGTACGTCGCAGACAGGAGCGACGACATTCAAACGCGTGTATTGTTCAGATGAAAAAGAACGCCGTTTGAGGAGGCCCCTGGCTTCAAACGGACATCATTGTTTTGGTCGAATTCCTTCAAAACATCGCGGGATCCATTTCGATCGAACCGCCCCCCCATTTCAAGGATCTTTACCGAGAGTTTCAGATTTGTACGCTGAATCTCTCAGTCAACTTTTTCGGTTCGACTTCTTATCCAGAAGGCATCACCCTCTGGCACGCGAAAAATCTCTGGACACAACTCGCTCAATCGTAGTCAACCGTAGCCCGTCTGTTTTGGCTGGCTAATCCCCATCTGAAGGAAGGGATTAGAAACCTCTTCCCCCGGGAAGTGATCGCAAATCCTAGTAAAGACGCTAATCCCTGACAACTGGCCGGGGATGAGATCATTCTGGTAAGCGTGCGAATGCTGAATTGTCCCACAAATGGATCACCGATTCTCACTTTTGAATCGGTCGACGACTCAAATGTCCGGCACCGGCAATTGGAACGGAGCGTCCTAACTTCCTGGAGGCGTCCCGTCGAGCGAAATATCTGAATTCGGCGAAAGGAATGCCGAGAAACTTCCTGCCCTGCTCAAGTTGCACGGAAGGATCGATCTTCCGAATGCCGGTTCGCGAAGGTGGATGATGGACCGAATCACCGGACTCCGATCCCCGGATTCGTAGGATGATTGTCGAACTTCTCGGCCGGCGCGAATTGCGAAGGAAGCGCCATCGAATTTCGTGTTCACCCCATTCCGAACACCATCGATTCAACGATCTAAGGATTCCGTCTGGAAATCTTTCGTTTCTGAGTCGCGTCGGTTGCTGACATGATCAGAAACCCCCAACAGTCCCGGATCCGTCGTCTTCGGGGGATCTTCGATTTCAGGTATCGGACGGAAAGAGAACCACTCTTCTTCGGCGATTCGACCTTCGGGGATAACATAGACACTGCCGGTTTTGTAGGTGTAGCCCATCCATAGCTCGGATGCAGGATCGATCTGTCCCTTCGAAATCCGAATGTCGTAGACAGCTCCGTAGTGAGGTTGGGAAACAATTCTCCGTTCTTCCATTTTTCCACGATGAAGATAGACCGTCCCCTGGAATGTTGCATCCTTTTCCATGGAAAAGGCAATCGGAAACCACGCTTCCCAGACGTTGTCGGAGGTCTTCTCGAAATTCACGATTTGTCCCCCAAAATCCTCGACAAATTCGCCATTTCCGAGTGAACTCGCAAAGACCTCGTTCCAGATCCGATCGGCGAACAGAGCTTCGGCAGTGTGAGGAGATTGTTCGATTCGAAAGTGAAGAAGCAGATCGCGAGAATCAATAACGTCTCCCCAGGCTAGAGGCTCTCGCTCAAACGTCTGAAGTTCAACCGACATTGTCGCGGTTCGGTAGAATCCCCCATTGAATAGCTCTGGGCTCCGTTCATCATTGCCTCGATAGTAAACTCCTCCCAACCTGCGGGGATGATGTAGACGGACCGGAATGGGATGGGAGACCTCCTCACCGAGTGCCGTCCGCTTCCCGAGACCTCTCAGATCCCGAATGGTCTCCGCCTGCGTTGCCAGCGCTGCATCCGCCTGTCGTGCCTGCGACTGATAAAATGCCATTGAGAATCCCAGCAGCACCAAAAGAATTAGGGAGAACGAAAAGGACAACGGAATCCTTGCGAACCAAAGTCTCCACGCCGGCATCGGAACCGGTACCTTTTGCTTTTGGCGAATGATCCAGGCCAGTCGCTGACGCTCGCAGAACCACGCAAAAATCAAGATGGCAAACAACGGACCGATCATTCGGTTTCGCCAAAGGAGGAAACGCTCCGTTTTGGCAACCGGCCATCGCCAGACTTTCCAGTCCGTCAGGTCTTTCCAGGTGAACTCAAATTGAGTTGTGCTCGAATCGTCGAAGACTCTCGGAAAATCATTCGCGAGGTGATCCTCCGACGGCCAATCAGCCCCATTGAAAGCCCACCGTCGAATGACTTCGATTTCCTGGGGTGGCAATGGACGAGCCCCTTTAGGCATTCGGATGGACGTGTCGTTGGTTGTCACACGCCTCAGGATTTCGTTGTCATCTCCAGTTCCCAGCAGGGAGGTCCCCGAGTGTCCTCCCTTTTCGGCATACAGACGGCTGTCAAGACGCAGGTCGCCGTCTTGTCGCTCTGGGCCGTGGCAATGAACGCAACGCATCCTCAGGAGGGGGGAGACATCGGCAAAAAAATCTACGGCCTCATTCTGGCACCAGCCGACTTGGCAGGTCGTGACTGCGATCAGCACAAAGAGAAATCCGTGTCTTGCCATCTTCCACATGTCATCGTCCACTAAACCGGCTCCCGCACCGGTACGGTCGATCGTCCTCCTCGACGTCCCATCGGTCTGATCGTGAACACCTGCATCATAATGAGGGAAAAGGCAAGCGATGAGGTCGGGGGTTATCCACGACGACATTCTAACGATTTTCCTCCCTCACGGAATTTCGGGTTCCTCACCAGAATCAATAGGTAGTTCCCCTAACCCGAATTGCGCACCGGGTTCCAATGGAAACGCTTCCATTGGCGTAGAAGTTGGGGAATCAACTCAACTTTTTCCGCAACGGAGGCGTTTCATGGCCCGGATAGAGTGTACTCGGCAGTTGGAGCTGTTTGAAGTTGGTCGCAGCAGGTGACGGTCACTTCTGAAGGCCAACAGATCGTGTCCGATGCGGGGCTGTTGCCGGTACGGCAGTGGGATCGGGAACTGGGAATTCTGGCGGAAGCGGCCCGGCGGTTGCCGGATCCGAGGTCGCAACTCTTCGTCACGCATTCGGCCGAACGAATTCCCACGCAACAGGTCTATTAGATCCTCGCCAGGTATCCGGATGGCAACAACGCCCAGTTGCTCAAGGATGACCGGCTGCTCAAAACGATCGCCGGACTCAATCCCAGTGAAGAGAATTCGCAGGCCAGCGGGTCGACAATCAATCGGTTCCAGCATGCCTTCACCCGTCGGGAAGCGGAGAAGCCGATCGAGGAACAGGACGTCATCTTCGAAGTCCGCCGGGCTCACACGGAGCAAACGGAATACACCAGAGGCTAATCAGGATCGACGATCGCCGGAGGGGCCGGTACGCCCTGAACCCGCGGCCTCCGGCCGTGCGACCCTGAAAGGCTCTGCCGGTCCGTCGTGAACAAATAAGCTCTTTCTCCGGAAAGCCCTACCAGGCCAAGGAGAAAGAGCTTATGGAAAAGCGTGAGTCGATGTCGCACGTCCGTTGGGCGTGCAAGTCCCACATTGTGTTCATGCCAAAATATCGGAGGAAGGTCATCTATGGAAAACTGCGAGGAGCCGATTGGACGGATCTTTCGGGAACTTTGCGAGCAAAAAGGAGTGGAAATAC
>JAGQQQ010000851.1 GCA_020426125.1 Planctomycetaceae bacterium | reverse complement strand
GGCGACATGGACTTCAAGGTCGCGGGATCCCAAAAAGGCATTACTGGCATCCAGCTTGATCTGAAAATCGATGGCATCAACGAAGAGATTATTCGGAAGACCCTCGATCAAGCACGGACCGCGCGACGCGAATTGCTAAAAACGATGTTGACGACGATCCGCCGACCACGACAGGAACTCCCTCATTCCGCGCCTCGGATTGTCACCACGAAGATCGATCCCGAAAAGATTGGTCTCGTGATCGGCCCAAGCGGCAAGACCATTCGCGCGATTCAGGAAGAATCGGGGGCTCAAATCGACATCGAGGACGATGGCACCGTGATTATCAGCTCTCCCAATCAGGAGTCGAGCGGTGCCGCACTCGCCCGGATCGAGGCGCTCACCGAAGAAATCAAGGTGGGGCGGGTTTACAACGGCAAGGTCAGCTCGATCAAAGATTTTGGAGCCTTTGTCGAAATCGCACCCGGGAAAGATGGCCTGCTCCACATCAGTGAATTGTCTGATAACTTCGTCAAGTCTGTCAGTGATGTCGTCAAAGTCGGTGACATGATCGAAGTCAAGGTGATTGCCGTCGACGATCAAAACCGCGTAAAACTGTCTCGAAAAGTCCTATTGAAGGCCGTCGAAGAAGATGGAGGGGACGACGCGGACGACGTCGATGACGACTACGACGGCGAAGAGGAATAGAAACGAGATTCGAAACATGCCCGCATTTCGCGCGCGTGTTTCGTTTCGTCTTGATTGTGTCGTCGCGATCAGGGATTTGGGATTTCGGGGGAAGGTTTCGGGAGAGTGAACGGTCTCTCGAATCCCCTTCCCTGGGTCTTGGATCTCAGGGTGGGAACAAGTTTTCCTGATTCGTCTTGGGAGAAGTCCGGCTCAGCATTTGATCACTCCAACCGACTTTCGCGTGGGAAGGGTTTCACACTCCGTCGAGGCAGAGTTCCCTCGGATGGGCGGATCCGGCACAAAGTCGGCAAGTCGCCAAGTTGTCAAAGCTGCTGGGATGGAACACTCGAACATCGTTCCGTCTCACGTGACACGTTGCAAAACGCGAGATGCGACAGCGAACGAGCGTGCGGGTGATGGTCGACGCTTGTGGAATTCGATGGAGCGATCTTTCGTCAGTTGAGGCCGTATTTTCTGACCTTCTTCCACATGGTTACGCGGCTGATCCCGAGCAACTTCGCGGCAGCGGTCTTATTGCCGTCCGTCTTGTTTAGGGCCGCGAGAACTTTCTCGCGATCCGCTCGCTGTTTGGGAGTCAGGTCGTTCAATTCAAACGGCTTTTCTGCCCCTTGGGCGAGGGGACGCGCACTCCGAGCCTCGGCCCTCCGTGCATCCGGAGCGGACGTCTCTCTCGGGGTCCGGATCTCGCTCGGGAGATCAAACATCGTGATTGTATCCCCGCGAACGGTGACAAAGGCATGTTCAATCGCGTTTCGCAGTTCCCTGACATTCCCCGGCCAGTGGTAGTCCATCATCCGCTGAAGCGTATCACGCGCGATGGCTGTCACACGCTGATGATGGATTTGCGACAGCTCCTCCATAAACCGGTTGGCGAGAAGCGGGATGTCTTCCTTCCGTTCACGAAGCGCTGGCAGGTGAACCTCGAAGACGTGAATCCGGTAGTAAAAGTCTTCTCGAAAGTCGCCCGACTGAATCAGTGCCTTCAAGTCGCGATTGGTCGCCGTCACGAGTCGCACGTCGACTTTCATCACCTGATCATCCCCCACGCGGCGTACTTCCCGTTCCTGGAGGACGCGCAGAAGTTTCAACTGGATCAAAGGTGAGACATCTCCAATTTCATCCAGAAACAATGTCCCCCCTTCTGCCGCCTGAAAGACTCCCACCTTGTCACGGGTCGCCCCTGTGAACGCCCCTTTGACGTGGCCGAACAGTTCACTTTCGAGCAGCGTTTCCGGGATGGCCGAACAGTTAATCGCGATAAACGGCATTTCGCGACGGTCACTGACCGAATGGATCGCACTTGCAGCCAATTCCTTACCGGTGCCCGATTCCCCGCTCAGGAAAACGGTCACGTCACTCTGAGCTGCAAGACGAAGACGTCGAAAGACCTCTTGCATCGGGACACTGCGGCCAACCAAACGCTCGAATGCGTCCCGTCTCCGCGTCTGTTCCTCCAAGAGTGTAATCTTCTCATTCGCGAGGACGAATTCAGTCAGATCCGTGAAGCATCCAACCGCCCCGGCAAGTTGGCCATCATCGTTGAAGACGACGCGAACGTTGCCGTGGATGTAGATCTCATGGCCGTCCTTGGCAAGGAGCTTGCATTCCTGACTGCATACTCCATCGACGACGCAAGGCTCGGGATTGGCGAGCATGTCCTTGAGCGTCGCAAAACCCTTGCAATTCTGGCCTTCGAGGAGAGTACAGGCCTGTCCCACGACTTCGGAACGGTCGTAACCGGTAATCCGGGCCGCACCCTCGCTCCAAGCGACAAAGTGCCCCCCGGCGTCGACAGTGAAAAAGCCAATGGCCATTGAGTCCAACACCCGTCCCAGAATCGACGGGTCTTTCCGAAAATCGAGTTCCATAGCTGAATCGCGTTCTGAATGTGCCGTTTTCAATCCATCTTCATCGTTCGACGTCTTGATCGCAATCAATCGTCTGTGGAGCTGTGCGAGAAAGTCGGAAACGGACGGTGAATGAGAACGCGACGATGACTTCCAGGTCACTCTTTACGAACCAGCGACGAACTCCATCAGTACTGACGGAAGATCGCGGATACTTGTTAAGACGCGATCCCAATTGTTCATTGTGTCGTTCCACGAGTCGCACGTTCGTATGTTTGACCAACTGGATCGATCAGTCACAATCAATGAACGTCTCGGCCTTCGTTCGATTGGATGTCGGCTTTTCGACGGCACCACCGTCGCTGTCTTGTGACACTCTCAACAACGAACACCCTTATGACTGTTTTGCAACTTCTGATTCGCAATCTGTCCTATTACTGGCGGACCAATCTCGCAGTGATCGCCGGAGTGATCGCTGCGACGGCCGTCATAGGCGGCGCTCTGGTGGTGGGGGACTCGGTTCGCGACAGCCTGAAACAGATGTCGCTTGACCGACTGGGGAAGATCGACCACGCCATCAACGGTCCCCGGTTTTTCCGACAGGAGTTGGCCGAGGAGTTGGAGAACGCCAGCGAACTCGCGGTGAAGGCGGCCCCCGTCCTCATCATGCGTGGAACGTTGGAGTTCGAACCATCCCAGGAGGATGACGTCAATGAAGCGGAATCGGAGAGCGTTGCTCCCGTGATGAATCGAGTGGGGCAGGTGAATGTTTACGGCCTCACCGACTCCGCGTGGGGACTTCTGGAAACGGGCGACGTCGCCGTTCCTGGCGAAACCGAGATCGTGCTCAATCGCTCGGTGGCTGATCAACTCCATGCGAACGTCGGTGACGAGGTCTCGCTCATTGTGGAGATCCCGGCGACGATTCCTCGCGATTCACTCCTGGGGGAACGGAACGAAACCATTGCCGCGCTGCCGGTGACGGTGTCCGCGATCACGGCTGACGAACTGGGAGTCTCCCGGCTTGGACTGAATCCCAACCAGCAGTTGCCGACCAATGCGTATGTCAATCTTGGAGAACTCCAGGCGTTAGTCGGCTTGCAGGAAGTCGAACGATCGAAGCTGAACCCGATCGCCAAACCGGCGCGTATCAATGGCACATTCATCGCGGCGGCCAGAACAGAAGCCGTTTCGGATCCGCTATCGCTGGGATCTGCCGACACGCTGACTTCAAGTCTCAAGTCGCAATTGACTCTCGAAGATCTCTCCCTGCGGCTCGTCCAGAACGAGGAACACGGCTATCTCTCGCTGGAAAGCGAACAGATGTTCCTCGAGGAATCCGTCTCGGATGCGGCTTTGAGAACGGCAGAGCAGATGGGTGTCGACACGTCTCCGGTGTTGGTGTATCTGCTGAACGAAATCCGCAAACCGGAAACTCCCGATCAGTTTTCGATGTATTCCGTGATCGCGGGAATCGAGCCGACGGACGCGACACCATTTGGTCCGTTTGAGTTTGTCGGCGAGCACGAACCGCTGACGGGCAATAACGTCTATCTGAACCATGTCGTCGCGGAGGATATTGGAGCCGGCGTCAATGACACGATCAACGTGAAGTATCACGTCGTCGGAGACCGGGGGGAGTTGCCGGAAGACGAACGGCAGTTCCACGTTGCCGGGATCGTCAAACTAGCTGGCGTCGTCGATGAAACGGGGTACACGGCCAAAGTTTCCGGAGT
>JAGQQQ010000850.1 GCA_020426125.1 Planctomycetaceae bacterium | reverse complement strand
GGATTCATAGCGAAGAGCTTCCAAAAGCAGACTGCTTTCCGACTCACCAGCAACAACGGATGGCCCCGAATCGCCACCCGTCATTAATCCCGATCGGGAGTCCACCAACAGTCCCCCCCGCAGAATCTTCGCTTCCGCCGAATGGCATTCATAGCACTCTCGAACGAGGACGGGACGGATCTTTTTTTCAAAGAACTCCAATTGCTCAGCTGAGAAGGTCGCCTCCTCGGCGACGGCAAAACAAGGAAATCCAGAGACTAAGAGGAACAGAACTGGGCGAAGAGGATTCGGAAGCATCGAATTCACATTTCTAGCGGATTGGAAACCCATCCCTCCAATGTCGAATTCCCCGTCAGATGTGTCAAGAAACGGAACGAATTTGTTCGGCGCTCTGGGAACTGATCGACGCGACGGATCACGTCCTCGAAGCGTTTTCCCGAATCCAGTACACTTCCGGCTTCCAAGAAACGATGTGATTCGGAACGATTCGGAATTCCCAAGGAGTGCTCTCCGATGCCGCAACACTGGAGGTTTGCCACCCATGACCGGGCTGTTGTCGGACGGATCTGTAGTGAAATGTCCTGTTCGCCACTCCTCGCGCAAGTCCTTGCGGCGCGAGGACTGAAAAATGGTTCCGACGCCCGCAAGTTCCTCCAGGCCAAACTGACGGACTTGCACGATCCGGCGCTCCTTCCCGGCGCGAGTGAGGCGGCCGAGCGGATCGTTGCGGCGTTTCGGGCGGATCGGAGGATCACAATTTACGGCGACTACGATGTCGATGGGATCACCGCGACCTCCATCCTCTGGTACTGTCTCAAATTGGTTGGAGCGAAGGTCGACTATTACATTCCCAGCCGCTTGAATGAGGGATATGGTCTCAACCTCGATGCGATTCGCAGCCTGCACGAAGAAGATCCCCAACGACTGGTCATCACGGTTGATTGCGGCATCTGTAGTCTTGAGGAAGCGGAGTTGGCCAAACGGTTGGGGCTGGAACTGATCGTCACCGACCATCACAAGATGCTTGCCGAACTCCCCAACACGGTGGCCAACGTTCATCCGCGATTGCCCGGCAGCGAGTATCCGTTCCCGGAACTGTGTGGAGCGGGCGTCGCCTTCAAAGTGGCTTGGGCCGTCTGCCAACTCCTGGGCGATGGCACCAAAGCCTCTCCAAGGATGCGTGATTTCCTGAAATCCGCCGTGGGGCTCGCGGCCTTGGGAACCGTCGCCGATGTGGTCCCACTGATTGGCGAGAACCGGATCTTGGTTCGATACGGTCTCAAGTCATTGATTGACGACCGCACGCCGGGATTGGAGATGCTGATCAAAATCGCCGGGCTCCATGACAAGAAGTCTCTTTCTTCGGAGGACATCGCATTCGCCCTGGCCCCGCGTTTGAACGCGGCGGGCCGGTTAGGACAAGCGCGGCTCGCCGTTGAGTTGCTAACCACGGATCAACGGTCCCGCGCTGCCCAGTTGGCTGACTATCTCGATCAACTCAATAAGAATCGACAGACCGTCGAACGGCGAATCTTCAAGCAAGCCAAGGAACTTGTCGAAGCCCATCCCGAATGGGACGACATGGGCGCCTTGGTTCTCGCAAACGATGATTGGCATGGTGGTGTTATCGGAATCGTCGCCAGCCGGATCGCTGAGCATTTTCAAAAGCCCACGCTGATGATCTCGATCAATCAAGACACCCGAATGGGCCACGGCTCCGGACGGAGTTGGGCAAACTTCGACCTCTACTCGGGCCTCGCCGCCTGCGATGAGTTTCTCGAATCATTTGGAGGGCATCGTGTGGCCGCAGGATTGCGGGTTCATGAGGACCGAGTTGAGGACTTCCGCAGAGCGTTTTCGGATTATGTGATCTCCCATCGCGATGAAGACATGATTGCGCCGGAACTCCCCGTTGACGCAGAGGTCTCCTTACACGATTTGACCCATAGCGCCATCAAGGAACTGGACACTCTGGGGCCCTTTGGGGCGGAACATCCCAAGCCATTGTTCGCGGTTCGAAACGTCACCCTCGCAGAGCCCCCCACGACGATGGGGGGGGGCGGCCGTCATCTGGCCCTGAAAGTCCGCCAGGGAGACAAGGTCCTCCGCTGCATCGCCTTCGGAAAAGGGGACTGGGCGGAAGAGATCGCTCAGGTCGACGAACCGTTTTCGATCTGTTTCTCTGCCGGAATCAACGAGTACCGCGGCTACTCAAACGTCGAACTCCAACTCAAGGATTTTCAAACGAACGTTTCACCCGTCGGGACCAATTAATGGAACAATTTCGCCTGTCCCCAGTCTCCCGATTTGAGGAAGCGATGACCTCATGTGGACGGGGGAACTGAAGGTCTTAAGTTCCCAGCCGAATTATCAAGAACACGGGACCACTGGATCGTCTGGATTCGAATGAATCACCCCATCTGATTCCCAAGCGGATTTCACCGGGCTCCCCGGTGTTCGCCAGTGCCAATGTTCCCGAGAATCAACTCAAAAATCTCCAGTTCGGCTGGGGTCGTCGAAACGGGAGAGAAATAGTGTCGCCATCCGTGTTAAAGTGATCACACTTGGGAAGGGGGATTGCCGGACGATCCTGGAAACGATCCGGCCAGTTCCTCCTTGGGGAGCCCGCAAAAAGGGGGAAACGGGACGGGATCAGATCAGTCTTTCTTCTC
>JAGQQQ010000032.1 GCA_020426125.1 Planctomycetaceae bacterium | reverse complement strand
GATCAAAATCGTTCGACTTTGTATGATCGTCGCAGGAGACGGATTGAAGGCCGGGGTTCCTTTTCAGGATTTTGGAAAGCCATCGGATGTTGATTGACACGCATGCCCATCTGGATGAGCAATCGTTCGAAAATGATTTGGAAGAGGTTCTCGAACGTGCGAGGCAGGCCGGTGTCGAAGCCATTTTGACGATTGGTGTGACGGAAGCCTCCAGCCGAGCGGCTCTGGCACTCGCCAAAGCCGTTCCGGAGATCCATGCGGTGGTGGGGATTCAGCCGAATTATGTTTCTCAGGCGGGTGCGGAAGACTTTGAGATGATCTGTTCGTACGCAACGGATCCTCATGTCGTCGGTGTGGGCGAAACCGGTCTCGATCGCTACTGGGACTACGCCCCGATTGATTCACAGCGGTACTATTTCCATCAACATATTCAGTTGTCACGAGACGTCGGGAAGCCATTTATTGTCCATTGTCGCGAAGCAGAATTGGATGTCGTCGAACTGCTCGAGCAGGCCAAGACCGACGGCCCATTGTGCGGGGTGATGCATTCCTTCGCTGGGGATCTGAAAACCGCTCAAGCATGTCTTGAGATGGGCTTGTATATCTCCTTCGCGGGGATGGTGACCTTCAAAAGTAATCAGGCGCTCCGGGATGTTGCAAAGGAAATCCCACTCGACCGCTTGCTTGTTGAGACGGATTCCCCCTACCTGGCTCCCGTGCCGATGCGAGGGAAGCGAAACGAGCCCGCGAATGTGGTACACACCGCGCGTTGCCTGGCCGAGGTCCACGGAATCTCTCTTCAAGAACTCGCCACAAGAACAACAGCAAATGCCCGGGAACTCTTTTGTCTCAAGTAAGTGAACAGATCGGTTCGCCAACAACACGTCTTTCAATTCAAACCGTTTCGCCGGTGCCCACCGGGCATTTCGGGAGTCAATCGCAGTGAAGATCACCGGAGTTGATGTCTATCCATTGTCTGGCGGCACAGTTGACGGGGGCTGGCCGCAGGGGCATGAGCCGGAGGAAGACCTGCATACGCTCATCTTTGTGATGGGCCAAGACGGTTACGTCGGTTCCGGCAGTTGCTTCACGTCGGGAAGCCTCGTCGTCGGGGCGATGCGACTCCTCTGGCCGCTGATGCGCGGGGAATCGGCGATCGAGCCAGAACGTGTCACGGAGAAACTGCATCAGTCGACATTCTGGCAGGGGCGCGGTGGGGCGGTGACGCATGCCATCAGCGGAATCGATATCGCCTTGTGGGATCTCTTCGGGAAGGTCTGCCAACAACCGGTCGGACGGTTGCTCGGAGGAACCTATCGCCAGGAGATTCGGCCGTATGGTTCCATTCTGTTCGATGAGCCGAAGGAACTGGCCGCCAATTTGGAATCGGTCGTCGCGCGGGGGTTTCGGTCGATCAAGATGGGCTGGCGTCCTTTTGGTCGACGAGATGGCAAGTTTGATGAGTTGCTGGTGAACACCGCTCGCAAAACGGTTGGCGATGACATCGAATTGATGGTCGACGCGGGTGGCAGTGAACAGCACTGGCCACACGGCACCAACTGGGCCCGCAACACGGCCGAAATGCTCGCTGATCACAATGTCACCTGGTTTGAAGAACCTCTTCCACCGGATGATCTCCTGGGCTACGCGGAACTGACACGGGTCTCTCGGGTCCCGATTGCTGGGGGAGAGGTTCTCACTCGGAGGCAGGCTTTTCAGCCGTGGTTGGAAGGGCGAGCCGTTGACATCATTCAGCCGGATGTGACGAAGAATGGTGGCCTCAGCGAGTTCCGCCGGATTGCCTGGATGGCTCAAGATCACAACGTGCAGCTCGTGCCCCATGGCTGGAACACCGCCATTGGCCTCGCGGCGGACCTCCAGATTTCAGCGTTTCTCCCCAACGCCCGGTATGTCGAGTACCTGACTCCTTGTCGATACATCGAGGAACTGACGACGGAGCCATTCCAACTGACCGCGAATGGCAACTTGAAGATTCCCGAGCGGCCAGGCCTCGGTGTTGACATTGATGCCGCCAAGTTGAAACAGTTTTGTCCGGAGCCTGTGGAATTTCGTTAATCCCATCTGGAGCGAGCCGATGGAGGAACTGGATGTCAATCGCGAAGACGTTCCAGAGTCCCGTCCGACGAATGTTCGCTGGCTGATCTTCGGACTGGCCTGTGCGACGTCGTTCGTGTTGTACCTCCACCGGTATAGTTGGAACATTATTGGCCCCAAACTCCAGGAAGAACTCGAACTGAACAACACACAGATCGGACTGTTGTTCTCGCTGTTTTACTACACTTACGCATCGGGGCAAATTCCCAGCGGAATCATCATCGATCGCTACGGCCCCCATCGCTTCCTCTCGGTCATCATCGCCGCCTGGTCGATCGCACTCGTGGCGATTGTCCAGACCACAAACTTGATTCTGCTGGGTGCCGCTCGTCTGCTCTTCGGAGCGACCCAAGCGGGGTGTTATCCCGCGCTCACCAAAGTTTCGCAGGTCTGGTTTTCCGCGAGGAAACGGACTGTCCTGCAAGGTCTCGTGGCGACCGCCTTTGGCCGCGCGGGGGGAGCCATGTCTCCGATCATTCTGATGACCGTGTTGATGGGCTACGGCGGCCTCACCTGGCAAACCGCAGTCTCCCTTCTCGGTATGGTGGGACTCCTGTTGTGCGTCATTATTGCCACGCAACTGCGGGACTCCCCTGAAGCCGACGATCGCGTCAACGACGCGGAACGGGACGTCATCAATGACGGGCGATCGATCACCTCTCAACACAACTTGCGAGAGATGCTGCCGTTTGGCAAGGCTTTCAAGAACTCAAGCCTACGGTGGTTCACGATCCAGCAGTTTCTGGATGCCGGGTCGGATGTTGTGTTTGTCGGCCTGATCGGAACGTATTTTCTCATGGCTCATGATCTCGACATCAAGCAGTCGGGATGGCTCGCGAGTCTGCCGTTGTGGGGAGGAGCCCTCGGGGGAATCGTGGGAGGATGGCTCAACGATCGCCTCATGCACGAAACCGGCAACCGACGCTGGGTTCGGTCCGGAGTCGGATTCGTGGGGAAGATCATCGGCTGCGGGATGCTAGTGATGACCGTGCTTCAGACGGATGGCACCCGCGCCGGCATTTATCTGATGCTGGCCAAGTTCTTCAGTGATTGGAGCCAGCCGACAACTTGGGGGACCTGCACCGATCTCGGAGGACGCTACAGCGCGACCGTCTTCAGTATCATCAACACGGCCGGCACTCTGGGGGGAGTCCTGATGCCGATCGTGTTCGGGGGTGTCCTCGACTGGTTTACCAGCACGAGCCTTGTTGACGGCGTGGAAACGTCCGTCACAAATTGGGGTCCACTCTTCACACTGTTGGCCGCAATGTATTTCTTCTCAGGTGCCTGCTGGTTACTGGTCGACTGCACGCGGACGATCTCGGAAGACGTGGAGTCGTGACGCAAGTTCGACGGCTTGGATCCAGGTCATCGGAAAAAAGCGTCATCGCAGCTTGGATCCGTGAATCACCTTCCTCGTTGTTCGGTTCTCTTCAGGGGGATCAGTCGCTTGCTCCAAGGGGAACCGGCCTTGAATTCGAGAACATGGAGCCTGGTCTTCGTTGGCGTTTTGGTCACCCTATCCCAAAACGCCAATGCCCGCCTTCAATACGATATGGCGCTCGATCAACTGCTGGAAACGCCCTTCGGACGAGAATACGGCGACATCCCCTTCCAAGGCCAACCGACAGGAATTCTCTCCAAGAGAGCCTGCCTGAGATGCCATGACTTCACTCATTCGCATCCGAGCCCCTATGACATTCGCAATGAATTCGGGAGTCGGTTTGAGTCCTATCTGGACGGCGTGGACGTCAATGAGTCGTGGATGATCCAAGCCGCGTTGGAAAAGTCATTACGCGAGGCCATCGAGGAGATCCGACCGGACGTCACGCAGGAGGAGAGATATCATGAGCCGGCTTTTCGCCGCGCAAGTCAGACATCGTTCGCAATCAAGTGGTTTGCCGCGTTCGGGATTTTTGTGGGATGGGGAGGGATGTTGCAATCGATGTTGCAACATCGCCCGAGCCCGCGAAAAGTGAGTCTTGCTTTCGCAATCGCGATGGGGTTTCTTCTCCTGTTCCGCCTCGTCACCTGACGAGTTCCATCTGGAGATTCTTGATTGAATCCGTCATGGGATCTACGGTTCCTGAAACCATTTGAGCGCCGACTTCTCCTGACCATTTTGAACGATGACCACTGCCATATCCCCGGCCCGGAGCTGATCTTCCCCCGTGGCAACTTCGACATATTCCTCTCTTAAGATCGCCGCGACCAGACAGTCCTGGATTTGAAGTTGTTTCAACGGACCGGTCGTGCACAAGGCGTTCTTCGGAATCCGCACCTCCCAGACCTCCGCGGCGCCTCCGGCCAGGGAACTGCGACGCTGAATCGGTCCCGAAGCGCACATGCCAAGGATTTCTCGCGCCATCACCTCCCGGGGACTGACTGCCATGTCAATGCCAAGCCGTTCCAGCACGTTGACATAATCCGGACGGCGGACGACGCCGACGATCCGACGGCATCCCAGTTGTTTCGCTTCCACACCGCAGACAATGTTGTCTTCGTCCCGTCCCATCGCGGCGACGAACACGTCCGCGGAGCCGACTCGCGCTTCTTCCAGATCGGATCGAAGTGTGGCATCCGCAGTGAGAACGGTCACATGGTCCAACCGGTTTGCGAGGTATTTGCAGCGTTGGGGATCCGCCTCAAGCATCGTCAACCGGTAACGTTTGCGATCCAACGAACGAGCCAGATGCATTCCGATTTCTCCGCCTCCGGCGATGAGGACGGAAATCGACGACGCGGATCGGGCCTCGAACCGCTTCTTCACGGAATCGAGCGCCTGCTGCTTTCCAATCAATGTCAACCGGTCGTCTGGATTCAGGACCTGATCGGCTGTGGGAACCAGCACATGTTTGCCACTTGCCAGGAGTCCAATGCGAACCGTATTGGGCAGTCCAATGTCCCGAATTTTCCGCCCCACAGCCGCCGATGCCGCGTCAATTCCGACCTCCAAAACCTGAACTCCGCCCCGGGCAAAATTCTCGACCGCGAACAAGCCTGGGCCATGCAGTCCCTTGGCGAATTCCAGAGCGGTCAGTTTCTCCAGGCTGATGAGCCGGTCGATGCCAAAGTGACGCTGATAATCGAATGTGCTGAAGT
>JAGQQQ010000031.1 GCA_020426125.1 Planctomycetaceae bacterium | reverse complement strand
CCTCAACGATTCGCATTGCCGCCAATCTCGGCTCTTGCGCACGCTCGAAACGATGCCTCGAAACCCGTCTGGAGGAGGTCAGCGATTGTCAGCCCTCTGAATTCATGTTGGTGTCGACTTCGGCACTGATCGTATATCACCGTCGCTGATGATTTCCGCCATCTCAACAGAAATGAGGTGGGTCTGATTTGATTCGGGAAACTTGCATGGTCTTGGAACAGTGCGACTTTCAGTGCGTGTTCGTTGGAAAAGCCTGAAGGCATCTTCACGGGAAGTTTCGTTTTGTCTTCGACCCCTCGATCATTTCCCGCTATCCTCGAAACGGATCCTCTCAGGGACCAACGGTTCGGACTTTTCGACGCGTAGGGGGATCGACAACAAGTGTGTCCCGGGGTGTCCTCGTTGAGGTCTCGATGACCGACCGAACTGTCTCGATCAGACGGATCAAGGATCAATCCGGTACAGGGCCGACTCACTCCGGATGATGAGGGATTGCCCATCGACGGCGTATGACGCAAAGGTGCGGTCTTCGTTACCGATCTGGTTGCGGGTCACCTCTTCGTACGACTTTCCTGGCTTGATGACCGTTGCTTCCCCGGTTTCGTTTTGAAAGTAGATGTGGCCATCGGCGTAGAAGGGGGAGGCGGAGAAGTTGCCGCCCAGGCGTTCCTGCCAGTGCTGCTCTCCGGTCCGGGCGTCAACGCAGGTGGCAATTCCTTTATCTGAGACGCAGTAGAGTTCGTCCCCGACGACGAGAACGGACGGCGTATGGGGGGCGCCCCGGTCCATCGTCCAGCGCACATGGGATTCGGTCACATTCCCGGTTCCCGTGGGGTCAATGGCATACAACGTTGGCTTGTCGTAGCTTGAGGAGAGGAAGACCAGTCCCGCTCCATAAACCGGACGCGGGATGACCGAGTATCCATCTGGATAGTCGACTCGCCAGATCTCCTCGCCGGATCGAGCGTTGTAGGAGAAGACCGCATCGCTGCCTGGGCAAATGGCTTGAAGCTGACCGTTGATCGTCATCACCAAAGGAGTGGAGAAGGAAAAGCCCTTCTTGGGATCGGTGTCCCGTTCGGTTTTCCAGCGGATGTCTCCCGTCTGTTTGTCGAGGCCGACAACAAACTGTTGATCGCTGCCGTCGCAGCAGATGACGAGCAAGTCGTCAGCGAGTGCCGGCGAGCCTCCATTGCCGTGTGTGGGGGCGTATTCCAGTTTCTGTTTCCAGACGATGTCCCCATCGAGTGTCGTGCAAGCGGTGCCGTATGGGCCGAAGTGAAGGTAAAGATGATTGCCTTCGATGATGGGAGTGGGGCTCGCGTGGCTGTTCTTTTTGTGGATTTTCACCTTTCCCTGTTGCAGAAAGATCTCCTTCTCCCAGATTTGCTGACCGGACTGAGTCTTGAGGCAAACAAGCCGAAGCGATCGTTCCTCTTCACCAACCTCGACGGCTGTCGTCAGATAAATGTGCTTGCCGACAATCACCGGGGAAGACCAGGCAAGCCCGTCGATCTCTGTTTTCCAGGCGACCTGTTCCGTTTCACTCCAATGGACGGGAAGCCCCGTCGCGGAGGAGTGTCCCGCCCCCGATGGTCCACGAAACTCAAGCCAGTCTGCGAAGGCGGCGAGGGAAGACATCGAGAAGGCCAGGGCCATCGCGAAAGAGAAGACAAAGACTTTCATCGGCGGGGTCCTCGGGGGGGAATCTCAGTTGGGGAAGAGGTCTGGTGAGCGACGAACTTCACCCTCGGCGACGGACCGAGGGCGAAGTCTACGAATGCAACAAGGGGCTCAATCGGAATATCACTGATGAAACATCCGAATCACGGGCGAGGTCAGCATGACTCGCTCCCGTTCAAGGATTTCCAGTTGGAGCAGAGCCGACTGAACCATCTCCGCTCTCCGGGGATCAAGATGTTTGAGCAGATCAGTGACGGCAGACGATAGCGAGGCGGAGAGCCGTTTCTCGTCGTCTTTTGACTTGTCGGAGAGATCGGCGAACAGGCTCTCCAGAAAGTTGGTCGCTTCCGGAAAGGTGCGAATCTCGAAGCCGTCTTCGAGGTTCGCTTCCTCTGCGGCATAGTCGATGGCGTCCTGCAAGGTGCCAATGGCATCCACCAGCCCAAGATCCAGCGCCTGCTGTCCGGTGTACACCCGGCCCCCGGCGATTTCGTCGATCGGCTTCTTCAAACGATCGCCTCGGCCTTCTGTCACGTGGGTTTTGAAGACGCCATAGACCTCGTCCATCCAGGATTGGAGTTCGTCCCGTTCATCCGGTTCGAAGGCACGGCTGGAGAGGAGCATGCCCGCCCGTTCCCCCCGTTGAATGGGATGGAAGTTGACACCGATCCGCTCCCACATTTTCTGCGTAGCGAGCTTTCCGGCGACGACACCGATTGAGCCGGTGAGTGTCGACGCATCAGCAAAGATCCTGTTCGCCCGACAAGAGACGTAATAGCCGCCACTCGCGGCGACCTCGCCCATCGAGACGACGACCGGTTTACGCTGTTGCAGATCCATGACCGATTGCAGGATGATTTCGCTGGCGGTGGCTGATCCTCCCGGAGAATTCACACGAAGGACAACAGCTCGAATTCGAGGCTCGGCTGCGATTTCGTTCAGGGTCGCGCGGACCTTCTCACTGTAGACCCCTTCCGCAGCGGCGAAGGGAGACGTTCCCGGATCACCAAGCGAAATGGCACCGTCGAGATACACGACGGCAACCGAATTCCTTGTCGATCTCGTTTTCTTCGGGCCATTCAGGATCTGCGCCCAGAGTTGCAGGGCGGCGAAAGGGTTATTCAGGTCAATTTCTGGGCCGGATTTGCGACCGTAGGCCTTGTCAAAACGAATCGTGGCACCGTGTTCCCTTTTAATAAAGGTTGTCAACTCCTCTCGGGTCTCGACTTCATCGATCAGGCCTTTTTCCTTGGCCGATTCCGAGGAGTAGAGCCCTTCGTCAATCCAGCTCCGGGCTTGTTCAAGATCGACGTCTCGACCGGCTGAGATCAATTGGAGAGTGGTTTCAAAAATACTGTCGTACATCCATTTGGTCATCTCTGCCGCTTCAGGGCTGGGTTCCGAACGGGTAAACATCTCGGCGGCGCTCTTGAACTCGCCGCAGGTGAGAAAGTCCGCCTCAACACGGAGCATGTCGAGTAAGCCCTTGAGAAAGACCTGCTCGCCATAAAGGCCGGTGACCCAGCAGTCTCCGGTTGGCGACATGCTCAGGCGGCTCGCGGCACTCAGCGTCGCATAGGCCCCGGTCATGACGGAATCCGCATGAGCGTAAACCGGCTTCTTCTCGCGAACGGCAGTCAAAACTTGATGAAGTTCCTCCGTCTGGGAAAGCTCCAGGGACGTGGAACCTGCCAACAGAACAACGGCGGCAACATTGTCATCCTTTCCAGCCGATTCGATCCGTTTCAGAAAAGACCGAAGAGACTCGGCCCCAATGGTTCCGAAAAGGGGGTCATCGGCAGTCGGTCGTTCCGTGATGGGGGAATCAAGTTCAAAGACTGCGACGACAGTCGGCTGGCGCTTCGACGGAACCGCTTCATCCTCGGCGGCGTGACAAAAGAGAGGTGCCAACAACAAAAAAGACGCCCATAGGGCGGATCGACGCGAACCAGGCATTCCGTTCCTTTCTCAACATAGACAGAGATTCCAAACTCTACTCTAATCGCTCGCATCCGGGGTTGCCATTGTGACCACGGAGAATCGAGCCCCGGACCAGAGCGGGAGAAACCGTTGCAGGACATCATCGAACTGATCTTTGAAAAGTTGGACGAGAACTGGGTGAAATTCATCACGGCCGGCGTGTTCATGCTGCTCGGCTGGGTTATCGGGCGGTGGCGTTCCCGGCGAAACTTCGAAAGGCGGGAGTTCCTCGACAGAATGCTGGTCTCGCTGAACATGATCGAAGACGGCACGCTCAAAATTCGCACCATGCTGGAGATGGCCTGCGAGGATGTCTTTTTGAATTCCTCGGCCGTTCAGGCGGTGATTGAGGCAGCGAAACGGACAAAGGCAGACGATCCCGTCCTGCCACTCCCGAAAGAGGATTATTGGTACTACTTGAACGCCGTCCTGAATGAGATCTCCGAACGGTTTTGCAACGGAACGTTGAAACGGGAAATGGGCCAAGCGGTCCAATGCGAGACGTACGTGATTTACCTGACCTGCGAATCCGCACCGAATCTACGCCAACGGAAGATTCGAGCCATGATGATTCGGGAGTCACTGCTACTCAACCTGCCAGAGGAGTTGCCAAAATTGGAGAGTCCGACGCACGATACGCGATGGAATACACTTCGATGGCTCGCGAAAGATTACCAGTCGAAATCCGGTCGGTTTATCACCTTGGAGGTTTGCGTGTAATTTGGGAGAAGGAGCCCCGAGAGCCCTGACTAAATGGATGGGGAGCGGTTCACCCGTTGACAGACAACTGCCCGAGTTTTTCCGAGAATACGGGCAATGACCAGTGTGCCTCGTCCTGTTCCAGAGAGGGAAATTCGGCGGCGGAGTCCATCCACATCGATGGGGACGTGTCGGCACTTGATCTCAACATCGCCGAATTCACTGGATCGAAACCATTTGGCAATCTCTTTTGGGTTATTCGGAAGTTCCGTCAGCACTTCGAAGGCCGATGTCCCGGGCGATTCCACGAATTGATCGGACGTCAGATATTCCTCCGCATCATCGAGACGGCAGAACCCGGTATCACTCGCATACAGGTCCACCAGTCCGGACCTGACAATGGAAGGGTCTGGGTCATACAGAAATTTTTGGAGCGGTGCGATTCGCGGCCGGGCCGCAAGGGGATCCCCTGCGAAGGTAGCTCCGTTCGGGAGAAGCGTCGCCCGCATGGGACCCTCCCGACGAAGGGAACCAAACCAGACGGTGGCCTCCTTGCATTCCCCGTTCAGGCTGACCAGCTCGATTTCGCAATCGGGAAATTTCCCACCAAAGTTGCTGGCGGGGGACAGTTTGATGGCCCCCCCCTTGGCTCGCCTGGTCAATTCCTGAAGAAACTCCAATGAGGGTTGGTAATCCTCAAGTCGAACGGCTCTGCCGTGGCCGGCGCGTCGATCTGGATCGACGTGCACGATTCGTCCATCCAAATCCAGAGTTTCCGCAGCGGTCTGCTTTGGCTCGATGTGGTCAGCGACGCCGTAAATCTCCGCGTTGAGTTGAAGCTGAGAGAGCGCGATCGGGGATCGATCAACACTCACGACCTCGCAACCCGCGAGGGCAAGGGCGATGGTGTCCATCCCCATCCCCGAACAGAGGTCGAACACGGGCTCGTCGATTCCAGCAAAGCGTTGAGCTTTATGAATGGCAACCGTTTCGGCCGTGGATTGCTCCAGACTCGTGCGGTCCATCCAGAGTCGATCCGCTTGAGAGAACTTCCCAGCCGCCCGGCGTCGCAGTTCGGAAAGTGTGCAGGCCAACCGCACGAGTTCCGCGGGATACCGCTCGCGAAGCTGCTTTTGCAGCGACAACTCCGAAAGTTTCGAAGCCGAAATCTCTTCGAAGAGCTCCGGCATCGTTTGAAGTTGAGCCAGCAACTCGGAATCGTTGTCCATGGTCAGTGGAATTTTGGGGTTCGAATGGGACCGCGGAACAACGAAAAACGCCGCACCCGTCGAAAGGCGCGGCGTCTCAGTTGGCAGTCAGAAGGAACATCAATTCAAGGATTGTCGCCACGGAAAACTTGCGATGAGCTGGAGTTCATTCTGGAAGGTTCGGTTGCCGGAACCATATGCGTACGCATACATATTGACGAGACCGGAATTCAGCTCGCCCACGTAGATGACTCCGGTTGCTGGAGGCAGTCCGCCCCCTGACGAGCGAATGTTGGATGTTCCCGAAACCATCACATACTGGGCGTTGTCAACGACCCGGAAATCCGCCGCAAGGTTCCTCGCATAGGTGTTGGTGAATCCTCCGGTCTGCGTGTTGTAGCCCGCACCGATCAATCGGCCGGTCACCATGTCCAGAACGAAGATTGCCTCACCATTCGGCAGAATCGTGTTGGCTGTACACATCGCAAACTTCTCGCCG
>JAGQQQ010000849.1 GCA_020426125.1 Planctomycetaceae bacterium | reverse complement strand
ACTCTTCCCAGTTGGGCCATGTCTGTCCTGTTCCATTTCGGGCTGGCGGCGTTGATTGTTCTGCTTTCTCAACTCCCCAGCTGTCGCCGCGACATTCGCGGGGACGAAGGGGACTCTTTTCATGAGGTGGGAATCGTCACGCGTCCAGTTCCGGCTCGGGAAACACGGGAAGAAAATGATCCATCGGAAGACGCCGAATCCGAATCGAGGGATTCAAATGATCTCCCCGAGGTCGAGGTGGTGCCGGAAATGCCTCCCGTCCCCTTGTCGCTTCCCGAGATGGCGAAACTTCCCGACATCCTGGGAGCGGGGCCGCCATCGAGTTTGCCGACAATTCCCACGCCGGACCTTGTCCGGCCGACGAACCCCACCCAGGGGGGGGAAGGGCCGTTGGGCGGAGCCCCCGCTGGAGGAACGTCGTTTCTCGGCATTCAGGATGTGGGGACACGGTTCGTTTATGTCATCGACCGTTCGTTCAGCATGGAGAATGATAATGCCTTGCAGGCCGCCAAGTTGGAACTCCTGGCGAGCCTGGAACGGCTTGACGAGACGCAGCAATTCCAAGTGATTTTTTACAACAATGAAGTCACACCTCTTGAGCCGCGGAGCCGTGAGACTCTCATGTTCTGGGGAAGTGATCCGCAAAGGTTACAGGTCCGGGAGCAGGTCCGGGCTCTTGGTCCTGGAGGGGGAACGGCCCATCTCCCCGCCCTTCGCAAGGCGTTATCTTACAATCCCGATGTCGTCTTCCTGTTGACCGATGGCGCCGCCGACACGGCATTAAAACCATCGGAATTGGCGGACATCAAACGACGAAATCTGAGCGGTGCCAGAATCCACTGCATTGAATTCGGGCGAGGCGAGCAGTCATGGCTGGGGACGGCTGGGAATTTTTTAAGGCAACTCGCCGACCAAAATCACGGAAAATACACCTATCGGAACGTCGCCAGACGGTAAGCGGCCGAGAACAGGGAAATTCGACGCATGACAACGGACGATCAACCTCTTTCGACGAAACGCCGCTGGGTGTTGTTTGTCGTGATCATTGCCGGACTGGTCGCTCTGGACCAGTGGAGCAAATGGTACGCCGTGGCCCATTGGCAGGGAATTCCCAGGCAGTCGTTTCTCGGAGATACGTTTCGCATTGAGTATGCGGAAAACCATGGGGCCTTTCTCAGCTTTCTCGCAGGGGCGTCCCCGGAAGTCCGATTTTGGACGCTGACCGTGATGAACGGCTTGGTTTTGGTCGGTCTGGCGATCTATTTGCTCTGGTCGAAGGATGTGGCGTTTTGGTCGTTTTTTGCGCTCACTCTGGTCGTTGGCGGGGGGATTGGAAACCTGATTGACCGAGCCAGGTTTCATTACGTGATTGACTACTTCAATATTGGAATCGGTTCGTTGCGATCCGGGATCTTTAATGTCGCCGACATGGCCATCACCGCCGGATTCCTGATCATGGGCTGGCTGATCCTGTTGGATTCCCGTCAGGAGAAGGCCACTACAAGCGTCGCCCGGCCAACCGATTCCGATCAGGCTTCACAACCCGCATGACGGAGGTTTCGAAATGGCGACGTTGTCGACAGCCGAGGCCCGGGATGAGGTCAACAAAATGGATGATCTGAGAAGTCCTCTCACGAACCCTCGATTTCAAGATAGGACCGAGTGTCACATCACGTTCCTGATCTTGTTCTCAATCCTCCTCGTTTTGAGGGCTCCCTCTCCTTCCTTCGCGGAAGACCGCGTGACCTATGTCCCGGAAGGCGCCAGCAGCGCGGTGACCGTCCTCGGAAATGTCGATGATTACACTGGCCGACGCCTGACCTTGCGGACAAAATCCGGGGCCGTGAGGTTCTTGCCGGCGGAAAGTGTCCAGTCGATCGAGACGATCTACGACCCGCTGCATTTGAAGGGGATTGAACAGTTCCAAAGCGGTGATCACAAGGCTGCCATCGAGTCGTTTCGCCAAGCAATCCCCAGGGAACCGCGGGATTGGGTGGAACGGGAATTGTATTCCTGGATTTTGAAATGCGCGTTACGAGAACAGGATCTCACAGGGGCGATCGAGGCGTTCTTGAGGATCGTGAAGAATGACCCGGAGACTCGACACTGGGGACTGGCCCCGTTGATCTGGGTTCCGCAGTCCGTCAGCGAAGGACTGCGTGAGGCCGCTCGACCTTGGCTCGTCAGCCCACATGCTCCGGAACGTCTGCTCGGAGCCAGTTTGCTCCTGCTGGAACCCGTCTACGGAGAACCGGCCGAGCGTGAACTCGATCGGCTTTCGAGGGATACGAACATTTTTATCACCACCTATGCGAAGGCACAGCTCTGGAGATTGAAGCTGGGGGCGCGAGATGTCAACGACATTGTTTTGGCAAACTGGAAATCCCAGATTGACCGAATGCCGCGAGGACTTCGCGGAGGACCGCAATATCTTCTTTCCCGTGGTTTCGAATTGAATGGGGACATTCGTCGCGCGGTGGCCGAATCCCTGTGGATTCCGTTTGTCTACGTGGAAAATGAACGGGTCGCTGCTCGCGCCCTGTCCGACAGTGCGGATTTGTTGCGACGTTCCGGAATGGAACTGGAATCGAAGCGGCTTTTCCAGGAACTGCAACTTCGATATCCCTGGTCCAGCGAGGCCCGCTCGACACGCGGCCAACTGGAAGGCCAATAGGACAGTCGATCGAGCAGAAAACTTCCCCGCGAGATCACCATTCCACATCACCTGGACTCACAACGACATCTTAATATGCACGGACGTCATCTCTCCTTTTGGCAGGCCATACGGTGCGTGCCGATCGTATTGTTCGCTTGGGGAATCCTCGGGCGGACGACTCTTGCCGCGGATCGAGACGCCATCTTTCAGGAAGGGGCCGTCAACCCCCAGGCACTACTCCGAGCCGGGGGACCGATTGGGTACGTCATCATTGCATTGAGCGTGGCGATGGTCGCGTTGATTATTGAACATCTCCTCAGTATCCGCCGGGGATCCTTGATGCCTCGGTCACTGGCTGAGTCACTTCACCAGCAGATCAACGGAGGACAGTTGCCGCAGGCCGAACAACTCTGCAAGCAACATCCCACGTTTCTTTCTTACGTCGTCTCGGCTGGTTTGCGCGAGGCACCATTTGGCTATACGGCCATTGAAAAAGGAATGGAGGATGCGGCGGTTGAACAAGCGGCTCGGCTGACACGAAAAATCGAGTATCTGTCTTTGATCGGGAACCTTGCCCCAATGCTCGGGTTGATGGGCACCGTCTGGGGGATGATCCAAGCTTTTGCCGAGTTTACGGAAAAGGCGAATCCGATGCCCGCGGATTTTGCTCCCGCAATTTCTCAGGCGCTTGTCACGACATTGTTTGGATTGGTGGTCGCCGTTCCCGCTCTGGCGGCGTATTCGTGGTTCCGCAATCGAATTGATGAATATGTCGCGGAAACAACTCTCATGGCAGAACATCTCATTACCCCGTTGCGAAAAGCCGTGATCGACCGTCGCAAGTCGGCGACCGCGCGAGGCCAGGGAGGATAGTATGAGAGTTCCCGTGCGACGTCCGGACGGAGCGGCGTTCAACATCACCCCTCTGATCGACATCGTCTTTTTGCTCGTCATCTTCTTTTTGGTGGCCTCGCATTTCGCGAGGAGCGAACCTACGGAGACGGTCAACCTGCCGGAAGCCGCTCAGACCACGGAAGACGAATTCCCTCGTCGATTAACTGTGACGGTCCTGCCCGACGGGACCTATTCCGTCAATGCGCAGGTGGTCTCGCTCGCTGAGATCGAAGTGATGATTGCCGATGGAGCAGGCAACGCTCCGGACGAGTATGCGGTTCGGCTCCGCGGCGATCGGGAAGTCAATTATGAATCTATTGAGCCAATCATGCTCGCATGCGCACGAAACGGAATCACGAAATTCGGCTTCCATGTGATCAAGGAGTGACCCTCAAAACCGCCGCTGAGAATCGCCCGGGAAACGGCATCGTCAGCCACCGAGACCTTTCGGGCCACACCGACATTCCCTCCCCAGTCCGTCCCGGGGGGAAAAATATCAAATGGCTTTCTCGACAAGTGCCGCTGAACCACTGTTTTCGTTGATGATTTTCAGCAATTCGCGAGGAAGAAACGGCTTGACCAGATGCAGATCGATTCCCGCCCTGCGCGACTTTTCGAAATCCTCTTCCGCGCCCCAACCGCTTAATGCGATAATCCGGGTTTCGCGAAAACGGGGATCGCGTCTTAGGGTCCTGGCAACTTCATGCCCATCCATCCCGGGCAAGCCGATGTCAAGTAAAATCATTTCGGGTTGGAAGTGGCGTGCGGTTTCAATCGCCTTGAAGCCATCAATTGCCGTCTCGGTCACGTATCCCGCGGCATCGAGAATCATCCTCAACAACATGAGCGAGTCCTGATTGTCGTCAACCAACAGGATTCGACCATGGCGAGCTTCCGCCCCCTCGTCTGGTTGCAGTAGTTGAAATCCCCAGGACGAGTCGTCTCTGCGCTGGGGCGATTCCAGATCCGACACCGTGATTCCCGGTAGACAGATCCGAAAGGTGCTTCCCCGTCCGGGGCCCTCGCTCTCAGCCGAGATCCGTCCTCCTGACATCTCGACCAACTGTTTGACAATGGCCAGACCGATCCCCAGTCCTCCCTCGCGCCGGGTCCTGGTCGAATTGACTTGGGTAAACAACTCGAAAATGTGCTCCCGGAGATCCTCCGGGATGCCAATGCCATCATCCTGGACGGAGATCGACGCCGTTCCATCGAGAATCGACATCATGATGCGAATGTGACCGCCTGGGGGAGTGTACTTCGTGGCATTATGAATGAGGTTTCCGATGATCTGTGTAATTCGCGCCTCGTCGCCGGGAAACCAGACCGAGCCATCCGGAAGTTCCACGGAGAGCTGATGGGATCGCTCTTGAATTCTTGGAAGATTCATCTCGATCGCTGTCTCAACTGCCACACGCAGGTCGACGGGCTCCTTCTTGAGTTCCAGCTTCCCTTGAACATAGCGCGCCACATCGAGCAAGTCATCCACCAAAGCCACAAGATGCCCCACCTGCCGGCGGACAATCTTCTTGGCTCGAGAATGAGCTTTCGGGTCTTCCAGGGCGTCCATCATATCGATCGCAGAAAGAATGGGAGCCAAGGGATTGCGCAATTCATGAGCCAGGAGAGCGAGAAACTGGTCCTTTTTGCGATCCGTCTCTTGAAGTGTCAGGTTCAGCCGGGAGTTCTCGATGGCGGAATGCTCGGCTAAGCGCTGCCCAACACCCACGCGATGGAAGAGAAGAATGGACGCGAGCGTGACAGTGGCGTACACCAAAAGCGCGAACTGATCACCAGGTTCGTAGACCCATAGGCTGTTACTTGGAGGAATAATGAAATGAGCCGCCGCGAGAACACTCAGAGCCGTGGCAAAAAGGGCTGGACCCGTCCCGGCAATCCAGGCGGTCAACAGGGTCGACATGAAACACAAGCCAAACGGCACACGATCCCCGAGCCACGGAGTCATCTCGACTCGGGTCAGGATCGCCACCAGCGTGGCCAAAGCACCAATACTATAACGTCGAATGGTTTCGCAACGGCTTTCCATAGATCGATGCAGATTCCAAAAGAGGTGTGAGTGAGTCCAGTCGAGACTCGCTGTGTCGAGAAACGACACCTTGCTGACGATCGGGGACACCCAGTCGAGGAAATGCGAAGTTAGGTCCGAGAGGACCGCGGAGCCCCGTCGATTCGAGTATCGAGAGGAGACAATGGGGAGAGCCGTCGAAATTGGCCAAAGTGGTTGGCGCGAGCCTTCCCCAGCAAGAACGAGAGGATTCGACAGGTGAACAACACCGGGCTCCTTTCCCGAAGATGGCCACATCCGGGCTGAAAGCTTAAGTCGAGTAGAAAACGAAACGATACCCCATCAAAACCTCGAGGGGACGTCTCTTCGCGACTTGGGGGCTTCCTTTGCCACGCGAGTTTGTGACTCCATCCTTGATCTGGACCAGATTTGAAGAAGTGGTCCGCTTCTCGGCCATCCAACATCCCTGTGTTCGAACAACCAAAAATCCTGTGAATTCCAATGAGTGGCATCGATCCCTGATGCGACGTCATAGGTGTACCGTGTTCTCGTCGCAAATTCAAGAGTGCCCTGAGTCGTCAGAGCCGATTGCGATGTTTGCCGAT
>JAGQQQ010000848.1 GCA_020426125.1 Planctomycetaceae bacterium | reverse complement strand
AAGGAGATCTGATTGAGGCCGCGAGAGGTTCGGGGTCAGGGATTTGGGACGAGGCGAGTCCACGTTTCCCCGATCGCGTCCCACCTCATTCCTAGTTCCTAATTCCTTCACTGCAAACACGAAACGACGACTTGAAACATGCGCGCGGCGTGCGCGCCTAAAAATTTGAAAGATTCTACTTTCTTCATGATTCGATCAACACACGTGCAGCCGTTTCTGCTTGTCGCCCTGGTGCTTTTGGCGTTCAACGGTTCAGTTCTCGCTGCGAAGCCGGTGGAGATCCCGGAAGCTTTGCGGCAAGCTGAGCGAGAGCGAATCGAGACCATGCAGCAAGCCGCTCCGGCGGTGGTGGCGATCTTCGATCCCTCGGGCAAGGGGGGGGGCTCAGGTGTGGTGATCAGTCCCGATGGTTACACGGTCACCAACTTCCACGTGGTTGC
Source organism: Planctomycetaceae bacterium (assembly GCA_020426125.1). Classification (GTDB taxonomy): domain Bacteria; phylum Planctomycetota; class Planctomycetia; order Planctomycetales; family Planctomycetaceae; genus HKST-UBA70. The sequence continues at coordinate 9,176 of JAGQQQ010000848.1, read as the reverse complement.
TGAACTCGGTCCGTTCATGAAATGCGGTCTCAACGACGGCAAACTTTACGACGCTGTGATCATCGGCATCGATCCGACCGGGGATGTGGCGGTGATCCGTCTTTTGGGTCGGGACGACTTTCCCGTTGCCACGGTTGGCGATAGTGACACCGTTCGCGTGGGGGATATGACCTTCGCCATGGGCAACCCGTTTCTCCTCGCGACCGACTTTCAACCGACGGTCACCTATGGCATGGTCAGCGGCACGCATCGGTATCAGTTCCCGGCCGGAACCTTTTTGGAATACACCGATTGCATTCAAGTCGATGCCTCGATCAATCCGGGCAATTCGGGCGGTCCCTTATTCAATGCTGACGGAGAACTGATCGGCATCAATGGACGCATCTCCGTCGAAGATCGCGGTCGCCGCAATGTGGGCGCGGGATATGCCATCTCGATCAACCAGGTGATGAACTTTCTCGATCATCTCAAGAGCGGACGAATCGTCGACCACGCGACTTTGGGGGCGACCGTTCAATCCAACAGCGACGGCTCCGTCGTCGTCTCCAATGTCCTTGAAACTTCCGAGGCCTATCGCCGCGGCTTGCGAGTCGGGGACGAATTGATCTCCTTCGCGGGGCGGCCCGTGCGAAGTGTGAATCAGTTCAAGAACATTCTCGGAATCTATCCCAAGGGCTGGACCGTCCCCTTGTCGTACTCACGCGAGAACGAACGGTTCAATGTCACCGTCCAGCTGATGGCACTGCACCGCCGTGCGGAACTGGTGAAGGATGAAGTCCCTGATCAAGCCCCCGATCAGGATCCCGACGCACCCAAGATTCCTCTTCCAGAGGAACTGCACAAACTGCACGAAAAGAAACCCGAAATCCCAGAAGAGTATGCCTCGCTCTGGGAGGAACGGGCCGGCTTCGCGAACTATGCCGTGAATGTCGACCACCGAGAGCGGATTCTGAAGACTCTCGACGCGTGGGGAGACTTTTCCAAACAACCCGAAGGATGGGCGATCGTCGGGAAACTCTCAGATGGCAAAGCCGCCGACATTCGTTTGCAACCGACAGCCGTTGCCGCGAAGTTGGGCGAAAGCTTTGCCGTGCAGCCGCTCGATCAGGATTTTCAAGACCAACCTCCGGGGACGGGTGGCCTACTCGCGGCGATCTTTCATCTGCGGAAATTGCTCACCGATCCCGACAACTACTTCACCGAATTCTACTACCTTGGCAGCGAACCGCTTGGTGGAACTGGTCCACGGACCGACGTCATCATTGCGACCAAGGGACTGACCACCTCCCGGTTCTTTTTCAACCAGCAGTCTGGCGAGTTCGTGGGGTTCGACATGTCACTGGAAGAAACGGTTGACCCCTGCCGGATCCGGTTCGGTCCCCTGAAATCGACGAATGGCATCTCCTTCCCCGAAACCTTGACGGTGGAGCATGCCGGAGACCTCTGGGACAAGTTAACCGTCGACTCGCTGCAATTCTTCGCCCCCGACAAGAAACCGGAGGAAGCGTCATGAGAGTGTTCTCCGTGGTCTTGGGACTCTGGCTGGGAGTTTGTGGTGTGATTCGGGCCGAGGAAACGGTTCATGACGCGATCGACTCCGTCCAGCCGAAATTGGTGAAGCTTTTTGGTGCCGGCGGATTTAAGAACCTCGCCGGATATGGAACCGGCTATCTCGTTTCTTCAGATGGGCATATTGTCACGGTTTGGAGTCACCTGCTGGATGCCGATGTGGTGACTGTGGTCCTGCACGATGGCCGCCGCTTCTTCGGCAAGGTCGTTGGCACCGATGCCCGCAAAGACGTGGCGGTCCTGAAAATCGAGGCGGAGGAATGCCCCCATTTCGATCTCGCGAAGACGGGACAAGTCGGGCCGGGAGCATCTGTGCTCGCTTACAGCAACATGTTTAAGGTTGCCTCCGGAGATGAACCGATGACCGTCATGCACGGAGTCGTCTCCGCGAAGACCGATCTCGATGCCCGCCGGGGACGATACGAAGTGCCCTATACCGGTCCCGTTTACATTCTGGATGCCGTGACGAACAACCCGGGGGCGGCGGGGGGAGTGGTCACGACCTTTGACGGGAAGCTCCTCGCGATGCTTGGTCGGCAGGTGAAGTTCTCCGGGAGTAATACCTGGCTGAATTATGCGATGCCGATCGATGAGCTGCGGCCGTCGATCGAAGCGATCCTATCCGGGAAGTCCCGTCCAGACGATTCCCTTACAACACCAGAAGAGAACGGCTCTGACTTCTCGCCACTCGACTTTGGGATTGTCCTGGTTCCCGATGTTGTTCGTCGGACGCCGGCTTACGTCGAGACTGTCGTCACAGATTCCCAGGCAAGCCAGTTGGGGCTGGAACCGGATGACCTGATTGTCTTTGCCAACGGAGAACTGATCAGTTCCATTCGCACGCTTCAGGATGTCCTCAAACGTCTGACGCCCGGCGATGATTTGCAACTGACCGTCCGCCGTGGGGACGCCCTCGTCACCGTCACGTTTCGAGTGCCTCGGGAGAAGTAACCGGCCATGAGTCGAGTCCTGCGAAAGAGTTTCAGCGTCGTCCCGATATTCCAGCGAATTGCAATTCCATGAAGTTCATTTGTTCGGCTGCAACCGCCATGACCGCTTGGCTTCTGTTGGCGAGTTGGGGAGTCGCCCAGCCCTCCGTGGTGGAGTTGCAGCAGGAGACGGTTCAGCAAGCCGTGGCCGCGGCGGACGCCTCCGTGGTTCGGATTGAAACGGTGGGCGGATTTGATCTCGTCGGCGAACTGCTGACCGGAGCCGGGCCGACCACCGGACTGGTGGTCCGTCCCGACGGGTACATCATCACGAGCCAGTTCAACTTTCTCTCGAAACCGTCCTCCATCTTGGTGACTCTTCCGGACGACCGTCGATTCCCCGCGACGATTGTCGCTCAGGACGATTCCCGGATGCTGACGCTGCTCAAGATCGACGCCACGGGCCTCCCCACGCTTTCGGCTGTTCCCAATGATGAAATCCGGGTTGGCCAAACGGCGATCGCCCTCGGGCGGACTTACGCTCTCGAATTCCCAAATGTCGCGGTGGGGATTATCAGCGCGCTCAACCGCGTCTGGGGACGGGCTTTGCAAACGGATGCGCATACGTCTCCCGTCAATTATGGCGGACCGCTGCTGGATCTTTCGGGACGCTGTCTCGGCGTGATTGTGCCGTTGTCCCCCGACGAGCAGACCGAAACCGCAGGCGTCGAGTGGTACGACAGCGGAATCGGATTTGCCGTTCCCCTGGCGGATATCGAGGCCGTGCTCGATCGCCTGATCGAAGGAGAAACGCTGAAACGTGGTCTGCTCGGAGGCAGCTTCGAAGACAAAGGAGTCCTGAGCGGCGAAGCCAAACTGATTCGCGTCCGCCCGGATTCGCCCCTCGACAAAGCGGACATCCAGCCGGACGACATCATCGTCGGCATCGATGGTGAGACGATCACCCGAGTCAACGATCTGAAGCATGCCTTGGGGCGTCGATATGCGGGAGACGACGTGAAGCTGGCTATCAAGCGCGGAGACGAAACCCTGGAAAAGCAGGTGACACTGACCGATGAGTTGAAGATCTTCAAATTCCCCTATCTCGGGATCCTCCCCGAGTCGCTCACTCCGGACGATGCCTCGGTCGACGGTGTTCGCGTCCGAGCTGTCTTTCCCGAGACCCCAGCCGCTACCGCGGAGATTCGTGCGGGAGACATCTTGCGAAAAGTCGGGGACTCGACCGTGGCCAACGAGGACGAACTCCGTCAGCAACTTTACCGGACGGAGATTGGGCAAGAAGTCTCCATCGAACTCTCGCGAGGGATGGAAACAATTACCATCCAATGCGATCCGGTCCGGTATCCTGATGAGATCCCCGAGTCGGTTCCTTCGCTGACCATTGAACCGCCAGACGAGGAACCAACTTCGGCGACTGGTCGTCTGAATGAGCAACTCCCCGGCGATGGCCTGGGGTTTTGGGCGTTTGTCCCTCCTAATTATCGGCCTGATCAGAACTGGGGACTGGTGGTCTGGCTGCATCCATCGGGCGATACGATGGAAGCCCGGACGCTCAGGCAGTGGACAGACTACTGCGAGCAACACGGCCTGATCTTGTTGGGGCCGCGAGCCGGAGATGTGAGTGGCTGGTCGCTCGATCAATCTGCGGCGGTCGTGGCGACGATCGAATGGATGCAGGAACGGTACAGCATCGACTCGCGAAGGGTCGCGGTGATCGGATTTGAGGACTCCACCAAACTGGCCGCCCAACTGGCCTTTCGCAATCGGGAATTGATTCGCGGGCTCGTGCTGCATTCCAGTCCCCTCGCCGTCCCTCCGCCGGACAACGATCCTGACTTCCCGTTGCAGATCGTGGTGGCCGCCCCGGAAGCGGGAGAAACCATCGGGGGCCGCGATCGGATCGGAGCAACCGTCGACTTCCTTCGCGAGGCCGGATTCCCGACCGCGCGGTTGACTCCTCCGAAATCCGACGAAGCTGAAGGCCTCGATGACGAAACCGTCCATCAACTGGTTCTGTGGGTGGACTCCTTGAACCGAATCTGATTTTGGGCTGATTGGCTTCCTGTTCGAATTGATGATCGGAGACGCACCTCTCACTGCGAAGAGAGGTGCAGTGGCGCTGGAGAAGTGACGAAATTCCTCCCCTTCTCGACAAAACGCAACAAGTTTCGGCAGCCCCGAAACAGGTCGATGACAGAACTATGACGGCGGTTTTCCCTTGCCTGCTTGAATGTAGGCGGCGCGGCCGGCTTCGTATTCGGCGGGGGTGATGGGGTCGGCTTCCGTGAGGGTTCCGGCCGTGTGGGCGGCGAAGTATTTCTTCAGATAGGGGACGCACCACCCGCAACCGGTCCCCGCGCCGCCGCAGTCGCTAAGTTGGCTGGCCCGACGGGGTTCGTGGATTCGGAGATAGTTCAGGATCTTGCGTTTGCTGATGTGGAAGCAGTAGCAAACCTGATCGTCGAGCTCCATAGTCGCTGTCCCGTCAATGTGATGGTCTGGGGCAAGGAGGTCTCACACCGTTCGTCTCGTGATCGAACTCGGTTCTGACGTTTTCTTGGTTCTCCACAGTCGCAATCTTCCACTGCGGAATCACGACCGCGAGCAATTCTCGGGACTCTTAGGAGTGCGGTGACTCGTCAACGCTTTCCTTTTTTATGCGGTTCTGCGTCGCGACGGCGCCTGCTTGGTGATACGAATGCTCTACTTGAGAGAAAACTCCGACAAGTCGAGGCACTCCAAAGCGTCCCGTCCGCCCCAGGGAAAATTCGACAACATTCCTATCATCTTGAGTCAAACCTGGAGGACAAGGGAGATTCGGGCGATTTTGCCCCTCTTCCTTTTCCCGTCAAAAAATTGGAAACATTCACCCACGCTCCCGCGTCGAGTATCATAGAACACGCAGGATCCTGACACGGCCCTTCTTGGAAGGGCCAATCATCGAGCGAGAGAGTCCGCTGATGCCGGCAACTCAATCCCCATCGCAATCATCGTCACAATCGGGAAACTTTGTCGAGTTTGACGAGTTTCTGGAAATTCAGCTCGCGAAGGCGCGGACCGGGATTCATCGCACGGATCTCATTTCCTCCGTCGTGATTCTGCTGGCGGTGTTCTGCGCCTATGTCCTCGTATTTACGATCTTCGATCACTGGATCATCGCGGGGGGCTTCAGCGATGGCGCGCGGCTGCTGCTCTTTACCGGAATCGCCACCTTCACGGTCGGCTGGTCCGTCTGGAAGATCGTGCTCCCCGGCTTGAAAACCGTCAACGCGATGTACGCCGCCCGGGAGATCGAGCAAGCCCATCCCGAATTGCAAACTGGACTGCTGTCATGGGTCGACTTCCGCCAGCGAGGCAAGAAGGTCTCCTCGCGAGTGTCGACGGTCCTCGAAAAGCGGACAGCCCATCAGATCGAACGGACCAACGTGGACGATGCGATCGACCGTCGGCTGTTGATGAATTCGTCGTACGTTCTGATGGGACTTGTCATCGCGGTCTGCCTGTACATGCTGATCTCCCCCAAGAGTATGTCGGCTTCGATCTGGCGGGCGATCTTGCCAGCGTCGTCGGTATCCGTCGCGACGAAAACGCAGATTCTGGAAGTGGAGCCGGGAGACGCCGAGGTTCTGGCACGCGACCAGTTGGAAGTGTCGGTGGAACTGGGTGGCGAGATTCCCGAAGAGGTGAAACTGTTCTTCACCACGAAGGACCGCCGCTTCGTCGATGAACCGGTCGTGATGCGGAAAGACGGGGAAGCCCCCGCGAAATTTCGCGGTCGATTGACCGGCGAAGCGGGGCGAGGACTGATGAAGGATCTCGCCTATTACATTGTCGCCGGGGACGCGAAGTCGCCGAACTATCAGGTTCGAGTGAACCAGCCCCCTTCCGCGGATGTGATCGAGGTGCAATATGATTACCCGGAGTACATGGGTCTCGAATCGGCGACACAGCCGGGGAGCACCATCGAAGCCTGGGAAGGGACGCAAGTGACCGTGCGCGCGGTCCCGAATATGCCCGTCAAGAAGGCGGTCCTGTATTGCACCGACCTCGATACCGCCACCGAAACCGCCGAAGCGTACGACATGTCCATCACCGACGCAGGTGTGGAAGCGTCGTGGACACTTCATTTCGATGACGAAGGAATGTACGCGAAGCATTACTTCGTCCAGGTCTGGAATGAGCGCGATCAACGCGACCCGACCCCGACTCTGCACCGAATTCGGATTCGGCCCGATCTGCCACCGGAAGTGACGGTCATCCATCCCACGGAAGACCTCGAAGCCCCCGCGAACGCGAACGTCCCTGTCGCCTACGACGCGCAAGATCCCGATTTCCTGCTGCGGCAATTGCAAATGCATCTGGAATTGAACGGCGAGGCGTTGCCTGTCGTCCCGACGCTGTTTGCGGGGCCACCGGATCGGAAAGAGGTTCGAGGAACGCACGCCATCCAGCTGAAAGACCTCCCGCTCAAGCCAGGGGATCAGCTGACCTTCTTCCTGGAAGCTCAGGACAACCTGGAGCCCTTCGGAAAACGCGGACGTAACATCACCCGAACCTCCAAGCGGATGATCACCATCGTCGAACCGAAGACCGACGAGGAAGCGGCGAAGTTTGAGCAACAGCAGGAGCAGGCGGCGGAGCAGAAACTTCAGGATGCCAACCCTGATCAGGGAGCGGGGGGGCAACGTCAACCTGAGGGTGAGCAACGGCAGCCGGATCAAGCTCCGCCTGAGGGGCAGCGCGAACAACCCATTCCAAACCCAGAACAAGCGGGGGGGACGTCCGACGAGCAGCAGCTTGGCGAGGGGGATCCCTCACAAAATCAACCGGCTCAGAACGACCCCGGCATGCGCCGCGATCGCCAGCCCGAAGGGGACAACCCGCCGTCGCAGGACCAGCCGATGGACGAGCAACGTCCCGAGGACCAGCCCAGCGATCAGTTGACCGACTCGGGTCAGGAAGGGGAGCCGCAAGAAGGTTCTCAACAACAGCAGGGGAAACCTTCGAAGAGCCAAAACCGCCAACCGAGTGGCCAACCCCAAAACAACTCCGAGCGGAATCCAACTCAGCAGGGACAACAGAGCAACAGTCAGCAAACCGATCCCTCTGGAACTCGCGAGGGAAATCCCGGTCAAAGACAGGCCGGCGGCCAGCAGCCGCCACAGGAGAATACCGATCCGCGCCAAGACAAAGCGGCGGATGACGAAGCTTTGCGCGAGTTGTTGAAGTGGCATAATGAACAAAAGGACAAGGGCGAGTCACAAGAGAGCGACGCTCAACAGCCGAATCCGCAAGAACAAAATGGTCAACGGGACGCCCAGCCAGGAGACCCGTCCGCGCAAGACCAGAACCAGCAGCAACAACCGAGAGACAGCGCTGGCAATATGGGCGAGACTGCTCCCCAAACCGGTGAGAAAAACAATGGGACGAACAATGCGGCTCGCCGTCCGACCGATCCCCGCAACATCGGGGGCGAGAACCCGCCAGAGGCGGGCGAACAGCGTCCCGATCAACAACGCCCCAATGGACAGCCTGGAGCCGACCCCGAGCAGCGCAAGCCCGGCGATCCGCAGATGGTCGGCGACGACCCGATGAAGCCGGGTGAAGGAAGTTCCTCGACCGCGAAGCCACCGGAGAATCCGGGGGACTCGCCGATGCCCAATTCGCCACAAGCCGATGGTCAGCCGTCCACGATGCCCGACGCAGATTCTCCCGCGGGGGCTCCCAATGGCAATCCCCCGATGCCGGGCGATCCGAACGCCCCGGGAACGCCTTCGACGCCGGAGGCTCCGATGTCCCCTATGAACGGGGCCAATCCCAACACATCTTCTCAGCCCGAGCCCGCGGACCCGTCCCAGAATTCCGGAGGTCCGCAGCCGAATCGACCTTCCGAAGAGATGCCCTCCGAGAAAGGCCCAGAAGCCGCCGGTCGCGACAAGAATTCCCCAGCTGGACCGTCTCAAGATCCCTCAATGCCTGAAAGCGGGCAGGATTCATCGAAGCCCCAAAACGGGCAAGATTCGCCAATGCCGCAAAACGGGCAATCCGGCGAGGCTCCCAAGAATTCCGAGCAGCCGATGAACGGAGCCGGTTCCCCAAAACCGGATGCTCCCAAGGATCCGATGCCTCAGGCAGGCGAGGGGACGCCCGGCGAGCCGATGCCCATGGATAACATGAATGAGTCGACTCCCGGTGCAAAACCTGGCGAGATGGGAAAAGGCGCACAACAAGCTCCTGCGGACAAAGGAAACGAATCCGGAACAAGGCAAAGTCCCATGAACTCCGGCCAGCCGAAGCCAGGCGACCCGATGGATTCTCCTCAGAACGGACAGCCTCAGAACGGACAGCCCCAGAACGGACAGCCCCAGAACGGACAGCCCCAGAACGGACAGCCCCAGAACGGACAGCCCCAGAACGGACAGCCCGGTGAGATGCCTCCGTCCGAGGGGCAGCCACAACCGGGGCAACCGATGCCCAATGAACAAATGCCTGGAGATCCCATGCCCGGCCAGCAAGGACAAGGACAGCAAGGACAAGGACAGCAAGGACAAGGACAGCAAGGACAAGGACAGCAAGGACAAGGACAGCAAGGACAAGGACAGCAAGGACAAGGACAGCAAGGACAAGGACAGCAAGGACAAGGACAACAAGGACAAG
>JAGQQQ010000847.1:1509-9397 GCA_020426125.1 Planctomycetaceae bacterium | reverse complement strand
ATCTGGCTCTGACTTGGTTAAAAGAGACTCGCGATCAATCGAAGCCGTTCATGTTGATGTTTCAGCACAAGGCCCCCCACCGTGAATGGGCGCCCGGTCCGGACCATCTGCACATGTACGACGATGTCGAGATTCCGGAACCGCCAGATCTGTTCGACAGTTATGCGACCCGCGGACGGGCCGCGCATGAACAGGACATGACGATCGCGAAGACAATGACTCCTCGCGATCTGAAGCTGACTCCGCCCCCGTATCTGAACGAAGAGCAGTTAAAGGTCTGGAATGCGGCCTACGAGCCGAAGAATGAAGCCTTTCGCAAAGCCAACCTGACCGGAAAGGAATTGGTCCGTTGGAAGTACCAACGGTACATGAAAGACTATTTGCGATGTATCGCGTCGGTCGACGACAATGTTGGCCGGGTGCTGGACTATCTGGAGGAGTCCGATCTGGCGAAGAATACTGTTGTGATCTACAGCTCGGATCAAGGGTTCTTCCTGGGGGACCACGGCTGGTTTGACAAGCGATTCATGTATGAAGAGAGCTACCGACAGCCATTGATGATTCGCTGGCCAGGCGTGACAAAGCCGGGGTCCGTCGACGAGCACCTCGTGTCCAATATCGACTATGCCGAGACATTCCTGGACATCGCTGGCGTCGAGATCCCCGATGACATGCAGGGACGAAGTCTGGTGCCCTTACTTAAGGGAAAAGACCCTGCTGACTGGCGGAAGGCCCATTACTACCATTACTACGAATTCCTGAATGACCGGCCGACCGCGCACATGGTCCGCCGTCACTACGGGATCCGCACCGACCGATACAAGTTGATCCACTTCTACAACGTTGGCGAATGGGAACTCTACGATCTGGAAGCGGATCCCGATGAGATGAACAACATCTATGGAGAAGAGCAATACGCGGGATTGGTGAAGGAGCTGAAAGCTCAATTGAGTGACCTTCAAGACGAGTTGAAGGTTCCCGATGACCACGGATCCGTCGAAGCGAATCCGCCGAGCCTGCAACCACGACAGGGACGACGCAACCGGTGAACGAGGCACCCACAACCGGATTTCGTCCCCATTACGGGAAGGTGTGGCTCACCTTTTTTCGAAATTCCCTGGTTCGGGAGATGACCTTCCGAGGGAATTTCTTGATTGAGTTGGTAACACGCGCCTTCTGGTTCGCGGCGCAGTTGGTGCTGTTCGAAATTATCTATCGGCAAGTTCCCATGATTCGGGACTGGAGCCGGTATGAGTATTTCGCCTTTATGGCCACGGGCATGCTGATCAACGCCATTGTCGAGGCATTCTTCATGCCCAATTGCGCCAACTTCAGCGAACTGATCCGCACCGGCAATCTCGATTTTGTCCTGCTCAAGCCGATTGATACCCAGTTTTTGGTCTCGTTCCAGACGGTGAACTTCGCGATGATCAATCAGGTGCTGATGGCTGGGGTACTCCTCTGGTATTCCTTGTCCCAATTGGATGTGGCCGTGACTCCGGGAAATGTCCTCGCCTATCTTCTACTGTTGGGGGTCGGTGTCGCGTTCTTTTACAGCCTGATGATCACCCTGGCGAGTACGAGTGTCTGGTTGGGCCGGAATCAGGGCCTGTATGATTTCTGGTTCTACATTACGGTCTTTGCCCGTTACCCCCAGAATTTCTATCAGACGGCTGGCGGAGAGATGCTGTGGTTTGCCTTTTCGTTCATCGTCCCGATCCTGTTGGTGGTGACGGTGCCCTCTCGGCTGCTGCTTCACAAAGCACTCGAGCCCAGCGGGATTGTGTTGCTCATTGCTCCGTTGACGACTCTGTTGTTGTTGGTGCTCTCCCGACGCATCTTTCAATGGTCACTCAATCACTATCGCAGTGCGAGCAGTTGAAGGGCCGATGTCCGACCTTTCAGATAACGAACTGGCAAGCCGACTGAAGTCAAATGGTCGGGCATTGGGTTTTTTCCTCGTTGGAATCGCCCCTGCCAGCCGGCCCGACACGTTGGATGCGTTGAAGGCCTGGGTGGAAAACGGCTACCACGCGACGATGGACTATATTCCCCGTCGCCTGGACGCCTATGCAGATCCGAACAAAGTGCTCGATGGCGTTCGGACCGTTATCATGGCGGCTCTCCCTTATGCTCCTCCTGAGTCGACTCCCCCATCGAAGAATGGCCGTGTTGCCGCGTATGCGTTAGGAAGCCTGGACTATCACAATGTCTTGAGGAAACGGCTCAAGCAACTCGCGACTGAACTCCATACCCACCGCCCCGACGTTCGTACGCGAGTGACAGTCGACACGGCTCCCGTGCTGGAACGAGACTTCGCCCGGCGTGCGGGACTGGGCTGGTTTGGCAAGAACACCATGCTGATCAATAAATCAATCGGCAGCTATTTCTTTCTGGGAGCGATTCTCACCGATTGTGCTCTTCCCAGTGATCCCGTTCACGAGGCTTCCCATTGCGGCACTTGCACGCGGTGCCTCGAAGCCTGTCCGACCGACGCGTTCGAAGGACCGTATGTGCTGAATGCGGAGCAGTGCATTTCCTATTTGACGATCGAACGGAGAGACGAACCGATCCCCGAGCCGCTTCGCTCCCAGATGGGAGACTGGATGTTCGGCTGTGACATCTGCCAGGTGGTCTGTCCCTGGAATCGTAAGGCGCCGCGCGAGTCGATCCCCGAGTTCGCACCGACCCTCTCAGCCAACGCAATACGCTTCTTGACGATATCCGAAGCGGAGTTCGATGAGACATTCGGAGAAACCCCGTTGTCCCGGCCAGGATGGGAGGGAATGGCACGGAACGCGGCGATCGTTCTCGGGAATCTTGGCAGTGATTCGGAAAGGGAGGGTTTGACACGGGCCCGCAATCACCCGAGTCCGATGGTTCGAGAGGTCGTCGAATGGGCGCGCCAAGCAATCAAAGCGAGGCATGATGCCAGTTAAAAGAATGCCGCGCGGAAAAAAATGGGCCCCCATCCCCGAGCACATGAGGCGAGCACCCATTCGAAGGTCGGAACGCCACGCTGGACGTTTCTACTTGGCCGCCACTTGAGTTTCATCCGTGACCGGAGATCTGGGTTCGATGTGTAGACGAGCCACACGAGGGATCAAATAGCCAGCGTTGGTGACGATTCGCTGCCGGTTCATGCTCAATGACGCAGTCGCAGTCGACTCGATATCCAGGGGGCGAAGATCTGTTGAACCAGGGTTTGCTCCTCCGCTCGGTTCGCCACTGGCCGGGCGTCGGAATTCAGGGAGGAAACTTCCCTCCTCATTGTTTCCCGCTGGTGCCAGCCCCCCATTGGAGGGAATTGACGAGCCAGGAAAAACTGGGGCCGCAGAATCGGAATTGTTCGGAATCGTTGAGGCCGGCGGTGTGTTCGGAATCGTCGAAGAAGGGGGGGTTCGGGGAATCGTTGAAGACGGGTTTCCCAATCGATTTGGTACCGCATTGTTCTCCTCTGGCCGGGTGGGGCGGAACTCGTCGATTGGTGGATCACGATCATCGCGGTAGGTTTTCTGCGGGTCGTCTTCCTCCCCTCGGACCTTCACCTTGACAGGTGTGGGACTGGCGGAACCTTGATCAGAGGCGGGCTTGCGAGTCGTGAGACAATCCCCTGTTGAGCAATTCGAACAATTGCCACAGGGGTTGCAACTCGTACAGGTGGAACAGCCATAGCCACATGTGTTGCAGCCAGAACTCCAAGAGGGAGCATAGCCGGTCGTATATGTATAACTTGGGATATACGAGGCGGAGTACGTGCCAGTGGGAGCCCAGCCGGAATACCCATATGCTGGAGCGTAGGACGTGTACATCGGAGTGGGCCGGTAGGATGCCCCGTAAGGGGCTCCCCAACCCCAACAGCCGAACAGCCAACATGCGTCCGAGGTGGCTGGCTGCATTGACGTGGCCAACACAGTCAACATGGCGAAAAGGATCGATCGACGGGGACTCAAACTTGTGAACGCAAACATCTTTGCTCCCGAGGCAACTCGCCGCCTGGCGAATCAAAAGACCGCGCGTCCCTCGCGATCGCAAATCACACGAACCTTCCCTGTTTTAACATCGATGCGGGTCATGTCAAATGAGCATTCGGTGCCGGTCAAGAAATCCGGGCAATTTGACTTAGTCCTCAGCCCTTGAAATCTGCGGGCGAAGCCACTGAGGTCGGATGAGGCCTTTGGGGTGGTCAAAATTTCCAGAGTGACGCTCTCGCAATTTGACGCATTACCGACTAGACTGCTTGATTCTCTCTATTTTGGTGAGAGTCAATGAAACGTAACGCCATACCTGTTAGAGACCTGCGGCTTAAAGACCTGTGGTAGTGAGTTGAAAGAGGCAGGTTGAAGGCGATTGACCATTTTTTACCCCGAGTGAAGTCCCATGTTTGCGATAATTGAAGAGAGTGGCCATCAGATTCGCGTGGAAGAAGGTCAGGTTCTAGCGATTGACTATCGGGACGGCGCGGAAGTCGGGCAAACGCTGACCTTTGACAAAGTGCTCCTTGCAAACGGCGGGGGGACGAGCCAAATCGGGCGGCCAGTTCTCGAGGGAGCGACCGTCGAAGCCGAGGTCATCGAAGATTTGGTGAAGGGACCCAAACTGGAGGTCCAGAAATTTCGCCGTCGGAAGAATTCCCGTCGGCACACCGGACATCGTCAGAAATACACAGGCGTCAAAATCACCGCGATTAACGTTCCGAACTTGGAAATCGTTGAACAACAGGAAGAGGCGGCTCCTGCCGAGGAAGCGACTGCGGAAGCGTAGTCAAACGGCATCCTTGTCGACGGGACAAGAGGCGACGAGATAAGAATCAGCCGTGTTGCTGTCAAAGCAAGCGATTCAAAATCCAAAGGCCGCATCTCCTGAGAAGGAACTGCGGCCTTTGGCATGCGCTGTCTTCAAACTGGCGTCGAATTGAACATCATTGGAAGTAGATGTAGGGGACCATCGCTCCGATAATTTGCGGCTGACGATAATAGAAATGCCAATTGTGTTTCATGCCGAGTAGCTGTGAGACATTCAGTTCACGAACTTTCCCTGCCTGGGGGCCGATCAGGGCAACATCCTGTCGGGAAAATCCCCTCTTCGAAATGGCGGTGTGGGCTCGAAATCCGGTCAACGGGTAAAAAATCAGGGCGATATCCTTCTGATTCACGAAGAGCAATGCACATTCCACTCGGTTCAAGGCGCATCCATATTGCTGTCCGGGATTCAGCCAATTGTGATTGACGGCCCCGGCTGCCATGATGAGCCGATATCTTCGGCAGCCCATGTCGCATGGAGGACGGCAGCCTCCCAGCGTCCCCCCGCCGGCGAGATGCATTGCCGCCAGGCAAACGCGAACGCCGTGGCTGTGGCCGATCAGGCAGACAGGGCAACTCTCGGGGATTCGGGAGATGAGTTGGGCCACGTAGAAACCGTTAAACTCCGCGCGAAGACCGTGGATGCGAACGTCGGCCGGAATGAGCGGAGTGACCCGTTCGTCACTCGGCCAGGTGTAGAAAATCATCTGAATCGGACACCCGCAGGCCCGGGAGACACGCTGGTAGGTGGCCTCCGCGTCGATTAACTGAGATTCCCAGGTGACGTAGCTTCCGTGTGCGAAAATGCAGACGGGGACCCGTGGATCCAACTGGCATCCCATCGCATCCAGGCTGCTGCGGTGGAACCGGCGATCGGGTGTGCGTTGAAACACGTCCAAGGGACACGATCCATTGCAGGCTTGCCGATGGCTCTGAGCCGAACAACGGCTGCTGACAATCCAATAGTTCGGAGCGCAGGCATTTCCCACCACGCCGCTTTGTGATTCCGCGTACACCGCCGGAGCGTCATCAATCGGATATTGATAGGGTTCTTCAGGCGTCGGCGGGAGCAGCGGAGCCTCGGAGGAGACTTCCCGTAACTCGTACAGCGGTTCACCAAACAATGATAACGGGACCTCGGCGGCGACCTCTTGCCCGAAGGTCGCAATGGGCCACGTTAGCAGTGACAGGACGAGAACCTGCCCCCAAAATCGAATCATTTTCAACAACATGGGTGACGGAAGGGTTTCAGGAATAAGGAAACTCAGCTTCCGTCCATGAAGCTGTCGCTTTCCCACTGGCGAGTGAGTGGGGAAACGAGCCGATCCCACCGTGATTCTCAGGTGAAATCGGCCGTAAGGCGAGCCGAAAATCAAAAAGGCAATTGGTAAACGGCAGTTTTCGCCGGATTGGGGACCCGCCACGCAGGTTCGAAAAGCAGCACGCATCGTGCCGACCTTGACGAATCTCCGGTTCAGGGCAGGAACCTTGCCATTTGTGACAGTTTGTCCTGCGGACGATGCTCTACTCAGGACGGACGTTCCGTTCAGGGGGGCGTCGTGCCATGAGGCCTTTGAAGAATCTGGCTTCGGCGGCTCAATGACACTGGCAATTTCCTTCGGCGTCTGGTGAGATGGGAGCCATGAGACCCGTTTGGGAATTTGTCCGACGCTTTGCGGTCGCCTGGGGTGGCCAGGAACCCGTTGTCTTGGTGACGTTTCTACTCCTTGTGATTGGGGTCTGGACATTTCTTGAGATTGCTGATGAAGTGGCGGAAGGATCGACTCAGGCATTTGACGTTTGGGTGGTTCAGGCGATGCGCCGGCCGAACGATCTCGCAACCCCCGTCGGTCCCAGCTGGTTACAGGAAATCGGGCGGGACGCGACCGCGCTCGGCGGATACGGCTGGCTGATCTTCTTCACAGCGGCGATCGCCGGCTTCCTCTGGCTGGATCGCAAATCTCATATGGCTGTCTTTCTGGTTGCTTCCGTCACCGGAGGCTATCTCGTTTCGATGGCGCTAAAATGGGCGTTCCAGCGTCCCCGTCCAGACGTCGTTCCCCATCTGTCGAACGTTTACTCGACGAGCTTTCCGAGTGGGCATTCCATGAATTCGGCAGTGGTGTATCTGACTCTGGGAACTTTGATTGCCGCGTCCGTATCTCGCAGATCGCTCAAGGTCTACGTCATTGTTGTGGCAACGTTCATCTCCGGCATCGTTGGCGTGAGTCGGGTCTATCTGGGAGTTCACTACCCCACGGATGTTCTCGGAGGCTGGACGGCTGGACTGGTCTGGGCACTAGCGTGTTGGCTAGCGGCGCGTTTCTTACAACGGAAAGGCCGGGTCGAAAGACCGGAACAAGAAACGACGGGGGAACATGAGTGACGTTTTCAGTTGTTCCGGGACTGGGCGAGACCACTCCGTCTGGGCGGCTTTTTTGACGTACAGCATGGCCTGAGACTATATTCCGCGTTGACCTGTTTTCTTGACTTCACAGACATGGATGCCATGACCACTCCCCCGAAGTACCCGCTGACGTGGGATCTTGATTCTTTGTACCCACGGCCCGATTCCGTGGAGTTCAAGGTTCTCCTCGATGACTTTCGCAAAGACCTGAATGCGTTGGCCGAGGAATCGGAGAAGTTGCCACCGGTCGAGACGGCCTCGGCCTCCGCGTGGGGGGACTTCTTCGAACGGATCGAAGACGTCTTCAAGCGGTCCAGTGACCTGGGGGCATTCGTCGGCTGCCATTCCGCCGCCGATGCGGAGAATAAGACATTCCTGCAAGTTGAAGGCATGCTGGCCGCGATGGGGCCCGCCCGGAATCAGGTCTTCACGAATGTCGAGTTGGCGTTTCGCAAAGTCTCCGATGCGGATCTGCAGGCGTTTGCCGAAGCGGACGACCGACTCAAAAAGGTGCGGTTCTTCCTCGAAGAATGCCGAACCAATGCACAACTCCGGCTTCCCAAAGAGTTGGAATTGCTCGCTGCCGAGTTGGATGTCGATGGCATCGACGCCTGGGGCCGGTTGTACGATCGAATCTCAGGAGAACTCCGCGTCGAACTGATGGAGAAGGGGGAGATCG
>JAGQQQ010000847.1:0-1498 GCA_020426125.1 Planctomycetaceae bacterium | reverse complement strand
CGGGGCAGGTCCGCTGGGATATGCAGGACCGGAATGTCCGTCAGAACAATTTCTGCGCGACCGAGAAAGCCTGGACCAAGGTCGCCGACACTTGTGCGGACGCACTCAACCATATTGCGGGGACTCGGTTGACGAAGTATCGGCGACTGGGGGTGCAAGACCATCTGGACTCGCCGCTCATCTGCAACCGGATGCAGCGGGAGACGCTGGAGACCATGTGGTCCGTGATTTCCGAGCGAAAACCGATCCTCCTGAAATACTTTGAGCGAAAGGCCCAGCTCCTCGGGATCGAGAAGATGGCTTGGTACGACCAATTGGCTCCGCTCCCCCAAGCCTCCTCCGGGAAGGACGATCTCGCCTACGACGAGGCGTGCGACACCATCGTGAAGTCATTCAACGAGTTCAGCGACCACCTGGGCGGCTTCTCGGAAAAGGCTCTGAAAGAAGGTTGGGTCGAAGCCGAGGACCGCAGCGGCAAACGGCAGGGAGGCTTCTGTACCGGGCTTCCCGCTAAGCAGCAGTCCCGAATCTTTATGACGTACACCGGCAGTGCGGACAGTATGTCGACACTGGCTCATGAACTGGGGCATGCCTATCACTCGCATGTGTTGCGGAGCCAGCCCTATCTCCTTCAGTTTTACCCGATGAACCTCGCGGAGACAGCGTCGACTTTCGCGGAAGCCGTGTTGGGCGAGAAACGGCTGGCGAGTGCCAAGTCTGATGGCGAGAAGCTCGGCATTCTGAATCATATGCTCTCGGATGCGGTGGCCTTCATGATGAACATCCATGCCCGGTTCATCTTTGAGAACAAGTTCCACACCGAACGGGCCGAGGCTGAACTGACTTCCGACCGGCTGACCGAGATCATGCTCGAAGCCCAGAAAGAAGCCTACTGCGATGCGTTCGACGAATGGTCGAACGTCTTCTGGATCTCCAAGTTGCACTTCTATATCACCGGACTGCCGTTCTACAATTTTCCGTACACGTTCGGCTATCTGCTGTCGTTGGGGGTCTATTCGACGGCGGACGAGTTTGGCGAAAAGTTTCCGGAAAAGTATCGTGAACTTCTCACAGCGACTGGGTGTATGAACGCGGAGGAAGCCGTGCAGTCGTCGCTGGGGTATGATCTGACGAAGCCCGACTTCTGGAACCGCAGTATTGATATTGTCGAGCAACGTGTGAATGAATTCTTAAAAGTCAGCGACTCGATGATCGGCTAACAAGACCATTTCCGACTCGTAAAGCGGGCGTCCTCTGGACACCGCAATCTTCGGGGGATCGAAGCAATGAGACTTGTCTTTCAAAAATTCCGCTATCTCTGGCTTTCGGTGATTTATTCGCTGCTTTCGACGGGCATGGTTCGCGGGGATGAACCGGCGGAAAAACCGCAACCGGAACAGCAGGCGAGTGAACAATCCGGCAGTGAACAGTCTGGCAGCGAACTCTCGGACCTTGAGCAGGCGTTTGTCGCCTTGCTTGATGGCGCCGTTCTCAATGG
>JAGQQQ010000846.1 GCA_020426125.1 Planctomycetaceae bacterium | reverse complement strand
GATGGACTTGCCGCGGTAATCTTGGCTGTCGAAGCCGTGAATGACCGTACCGAGTTCCGCGGCATGGACGGGGAAACACCAGAGCATGGAGATGGCTGTGAGGCCAAAAAGCAAGAGTTTCATGGATGTCTTGATCAATTGGACTGTCTTTTCGGTTGACGACACCGGTCAATTCATAGCATGGCACAATTCCGTTGTCATACCCCAATCCATGGTAGACGGGTTTCACGAAGAACTGAAACTCAAGAAAATGAAGTGCGAGGGGAGTTTGTGGTCCGTTTCCGGGAAGTCAATATGTCACTCGGATGGGATTCCGTTGGAGCATTTCTTACAGGTGAACCGACATGTCCATGCGGAGATGGTCGGTGGTGAGCGGATGGGGCGGCGACGCCGATTAGGCGTCCCGGGACGAATGGAGGCATTTCACGCAACGGTTGGAACCTCCCGATTGTGCCGTCCCTGGTCCGGGAGACGTGTCGAGTGACGTGGTCCACACAATCCCCTATTGTTCTGCAGTCAGCCGATTCTCAACTTCGTCTTGAAGCATTGAGCAAACAAGTTGTCGGTGCCAAGGAAAGAACTTCACCATCGGCTGATTGTCTTCGTTCAACTCGAACTGACGAATGGCTTCTCGGGCCTGTTGAAGAAGTGATTTGGCCTGCGCCTTGTCTCCAATTTCCATCTCGGCCAGTGCAAGAAACAGCAAGTCGTAGAGCTGATTCATGCGAGTCTCTTCACCTTGCTTGGCCTTTTGGGAATGAATCTGGTTTGCGGATCGCAGTTGACTCGCAGCCTCTCTGGGTCTGCCTGCTCGAAGCAAGGCAGCCCCATACGCGGAATATCGATCTGCATTCTCCGAGTTGTCCGCAACAGCTTTTTCCGCTAACTGAATAACACGCTGAATGTCCTCTCTTTGGACCGCATCCGGGATGAGGACACAGACCATGGTTCCGAAATAGGCTGCCTCACCATCAGGGCGAGCTTCCATTTCAGTGAGCATCCGGCCCGCGAGCTTTTTGAATGTCTCCGTTTTCTCCCGAGCTAACTCCAGAATTGCTCTCTGGTAGCGGAGTCCCGGTTGAGCTGGCATAAACCCCTTCGTCTGGCGGAAATATTCATCGAGATCAGAGGCCGCTTCGTCCCATCGTTGCAATGAAGCGTAGGCCACTGCTCGGGGGACTTGATGAGTTGCGGGGAAAGGAGCCAATTTCATCGCAGCATTTGAGTCTTGGATGGCCTCCTCAAAGTTGTTGAGGTTTAAGGAGACGTAAGTGCGTGAGCCGAATGCCTCGCCGCGATAGTCATGTCCCAATTCAATTGCGGTCGTCAAATAGTCACCAGCCCGTTCATATTCCTCCAACTTTTGCAGAAGCGCCCCGTATTCGTACTGGAGTTGTCCGTCCGAGGGACCTCGCTTTGATCGCAGAGCTTCTTCGAACTCTGTCCGAGCCTTGTGCCGGTCCCCTGTTTCCAAGGCATTCCTGGCTCTCCACTGGCGTGCCGGGTAAACATCAGGATCAGCTTCCAAGACCATCGACAGATATTCATCTAACTGTCCCGGCGGAATCGGCACAAAGTCACCCGAATCGGCCAGTTTCCGGCCAGAGGTCCACTCGGTCCTTCTTTTCATCTGCTCAGGGGATCCTTTTGCGAACGGGAGGTCCCAGATCCATGTCCTCAATGAGGCCCGACTCATTACCTGGCCGCTGTCCGGCGTAAACCGGACCAGACTGACTGACGGAGTCATGCCCGCACCGGAAAGCGTGTGCCGCAGGGGAGGGGAAAGAGGACTCCCATCCTGGGCCTCCCAAAGGCGCACGGTCCCGTCTGACGTCGCGGTTGCGATCATCTGCCCATCCCGGCTGAAATCCGCATCTGTCACCTCGGCTGTGTGGTACAAGGCTGTCTGCTCTTGCCATTTCAGATCCCCGTTGGCCGTATTCGGTTTCCAGACCCGGGCTCGGCGGTCCTCACACCAGGTCAAAATCCTGAGATCTGTCCGCGAGTCGGCGAATGTGGCTCCGGTCACTGAGGCTGGGTGACTGAGTTCGGCGATCTTCCTCCCAGACCCAGTCTCCCAGACAGTTGCGAAGTCGTTCGAACTGGCTGTTAAGACAAATTTCTGGTCAGGACTGAAACAGGCAGAGTTGACCGGCAATCCTGAGTGACTGAGTTCAATAGGCCGCGCATCCGGATTCTGGAGATCAATCAAGTACGCACTTCCGTTCAGACCAGCCGCGAGAACTTTGGGGACAGCGGAATCTGAGAATAACACCTGTTGAAATCCCGTTGGGGAGGCTTGCGAATTGACGACCCACGACTGCTGCTGCGAGTCCCAGACCGCCAAGTAAGGCGAAGCGGCATTTCCAACAAACGCACACCATCGACCATCGCTGCTCATCGCGAGGTCCGCAACAATTCCCGGCGGAGTCAAGGGGCTTCCGACTTGAGTTCCGGTTGTCCAATCCCAAAGAGTGGCTGAACCGTCTTGGAGCAAAGTCGTCAGGAGCATTCGAGACGTCCCCTCCATGGAACTGAACGCGGCCCCGTCGACGGCATGGGGGACAGCCATCGGCCGGCTAACGACCTTCAGATTGCTGGGAGAGAGAAGTCGGACTGAGCGATCGTCACCCACTTCCAGCACGAACCTGCCGTCTTTGCTGAACAGGCTGGTTCCCGAACCGGATCTGGGGACGGCCGGTTTCCGAGGAGTGAGTTGCCAGAGTCGTGCCATTCGATCCTGCCCAGCAGAGAGTACCAGATTCTCAACCGGGGAGAATTGGGCCGAATAAACCTGATCCAAATGACGCAGTTGGGAATGGGCAAGCAAGCCGGTGGCAGGATCCCAGAGCCGGACCGTGCCATCGAGTGAACCAGTCAACAGCATTCGGCCGTCTGAGCTGAACTGGCAGGAAACAATATAGTCATCGTGCGTCATTGGCTGCGTCAGAGCTTCCCCGGATTCGGCATCCCAAAGCCGCGCGGATTGATCACCGCAAACCGTCGCGAGAGCCTGGCCATTGGGACTGAAGCAGACCGACGCAAACGCTGCTCCGCCCGGTCCCGTGGGGGCGTCATTCCGTTTGCCATGGCTCAGCATCCCTGTAATAGGCTCACCTGTTTCGGCATTCCAGATTCTGGCCTTTCCAAAGTTCCCGGCACTGGCGAGTTTATTTCCATCCGGGCTGAAAGCGACAACCTGCTGGGGAGTTTCCATCAGCATGGGAGCGGTGATTGCCGTGCCCGTCGACGCATCCCAGACTTGCACCGCATTGTCTGTCGAAGCCGTCGCGATCCTGGTCCCATCTGGACTGAAGGTGGCGTTCATCAGCCAGTCGCCATGTTTGATGCGGACTCCTGACTCGCCAAGATCGTCGGCGTTTCGAACGATCGCTTCGCCGAACTTTCCGGTGAATAGTCCAAAGCCGCCTGCCGCCGTGACGACTTTATCCCCATCGGGACTGAATGCGACGGACCAGATGGCTCCTTTGACTGGAACGTCATCAACAAGCCGTTTGCCGTCCGGAACGCTGAACAACCCCAAATGGGATTCCGTGGCGTCGTCGCGTCCAACAACCAAAAGAGTCTTCCCATTGGGGTTGAACCGAGCCCGGAAGAGCGGACCATACTTCTTGAGAGTGATAACAGGACTCACTGGAATCCCACGATGGACATCCCAAATTCGGACCGCCCCCTTAATCGAGCAAAGCAGGACCGCCAGTTTGCCGTCGGGACTGAACTCCGCATATTGAACGGCGCTGTCCGCGAAGCAGGTCTGGATCAACCGGGGCGCCGCCGCGGTCGCCAGACCATACCGCAAACGGAGGAATCGTTGCTTTTCAGGTGAGATCTCTTCCGAATCCTTTTTCAGGCCTTCCAATTCCGCTGGAGCCACCATGCCAAAGGCTTCGTTGTCAATCAGGGGCTCACTGCCAGCTTGGCGTTGTTCTGAATTTTCCGCTACGAGTGCGAGGGCACTGGCATAGCTCATGGCCGCGGCGTACAAATCCCCTTCATGAGCAAGGCGATGGCCGGATGATGTCGCCAACTTCACGGCGACACCCGTCGCCGCATCCCTTTGAAGATTGCTGACGGCGAGAAGGCCCTCAGCCCGTTTCTGTTGTCCAATGGCGAATGCTTCTCGATCCGAGGCATAGATCGCAAGCAGTGTCGACGTCAGAATTCCGAGCGTGAGCGAAAATCCGACTGTGCAAAGCCAAGGGTTGCGAACGCACCACTTCCAAATTCGTTCTTGAGAACCAATCGGCCTGGCTTGGATCGGGTAGCTCCCCTGAATGTTTCGAAGTTCTTGAAGAACTTCGCTTCCGTTTGCATACCGCTGACTTGGTTCTTTTTCCAAACACTTCAGAATCACCGCCTGCAGATCTTTCGAGAGACGGTTCCAGCCCTCGTGATCAACTGGCACGGGGTCCTCTTGGATTCTCCTGAACAGTTCCTGACGAGCCGCGAATCTCTCTTCTTGTGATTGATACTCAGGGAACTGATACGGGCGCTGACCGGTCGCGATCTCATAAAGGATGACTCCGAACGCGAAGATGTCGCTGGACTCCCGGATTTCCCTTAACTCCCTTGAGCGCATGGCGGAGAGTGTTTGCTCCGGACTCATATATTCTGGTGTCCCACCAGACCTTTGCAAGACATCCTTTTCCGCGTCAGCCGACATCCCAAAGTCGACAAGACAAACCCGAACTCGATTCCAGAATTTCGAATCATTAGAGGGGGAGAGACCAAGACCTTTCGAATCAGGAACCGAATTATCTGTGTCGTCTTTTCGGACCTTCGTGGCGTTCAGTTCGACAACCAAATTCCCCGGCTTCAGATCCCGATGCACGATGCCACGCCGATGGATCTCCTCCAGGCATTCCGCGATACGGCATCCCACTTCGATGATGACTGTTTCACGGTATCTCGAAGACACTTGGAGAAGATCCTTGAGGGAGGGGCCTTCGACCAATTCCATGACAATCCAGGGCTGAGGAAAGTCGGCATCACCATCGTGAACCTCATCGATGTGAGGAACGGAACGGGACGAGATCGAAGCGGCCAATCTGGCCTCGAGTCGGCCTTTTTGATCCCCTGGATTTAGAACCTTGATTGCCCGAAGGCGGCCTAACTCGAGATCGAGCGCACGATATACGGCTCCAAACCCTCCTGAGGAGATCAAACCCTCGATCCGGTACTTCCCCAAGTGCCCGAGAGGGTACTCCTTGGTTCCCGCGTCAGGGAACACGATATCGTCTTTCGGTGCTCCGCTTTCAGGAGTGGGCAAACGTTTCGCATCTCGACGAATTCCGGCCATAAACTGTTCAAATTGAGGGTCTTCGGAATCGTCGTCATGATCAGGGGGACGTTCGGAGTTTTGCATGATTCCCTCAAATCTGTTCTTCGAAATCTGGTCCAAAGACATCTTCCAGATACGTCCTGACTTTCCGTTTCGCTGAACGGACCAGAACCGTTCTCACATAATCCGCATCGCAATTCAAATCCGCAGCGATTTCTTCATAACACGCCTCAGCAAGCATTCTCTCCTTAAAAGCGTACCGCTCCCTTTCTGAAAGATTGGCAGCCACATCGATTGCATACATGACGACCTCAACGCGGAATTGATCAATCATTTGTTCGAGCGGAGCATGCTCCACGCCGGCAATTTGCATCTCATCGATTGGTGCGTAGGGAAGTTCTCTCGCTCGAATCGATTCATTAATGGCGTCCACGATGCCAGTGCGAATGACCTCTTTCAAATAGTCACGGAACCGCGTTCCACTCGGGCGATGTTCATAGTCGTACCGCTTGTCAGTAATCATTTCCGACATCTTTGAGACGACGACGGTACTGATCTCAACCGGGTCGACGTGAGAGACTCTTTTGCTTCTGAGGATTCTGGTGGCATAGTCCAAAACGGGCACAAAACACCGACTGGCCAACTTCCCGGCCGGGTCCTCAAAGATCGACTGGTGAGTAGAAAGAGTGTTCAGCGGAATGTCCGATCGAAGACCTTCTCTTTGATGTTCCATACTGTCCTCACCTCGCTTCGTGACACGGGATTTGCAGATTTCGACAAAGGTCATCAATGCGGAGCAGTCAACCAGGGAAGTGCGATCCACGGATTTTGAGAAAAGATTGGAATTCCTGTCACGCGGACGGGGAAAGGCGGTGTTGTTGG
>JAGQQQ010000845.1 GCA_020426125.1 Planctomycetaceae bacterium | reverse complement strand
GTTCGATCAATTTCCGACGGACGCCACACGCGAGGAGGTGACCCAACTCCCGACGTTTCAGGTCGGCGACACGAAGATCGTCGGCTATCTCTCCAAAGAAGACCTTGTCAGGCGGCTCGACAACATTCAACTTCGCGAAGAGACTGTGGAGGACAAAGTCCTATCACCCGACTCCGCGATCCCCTTCATCGTTGGGCCTCTGGTCGTGCCACAACAGGAGTCGATTCAAGATCTCTCGTCGGAACCAGCGGACGCCAGTTCTGATGAGTCGATCATCCCCGCTGAAACGGCGGCCACCGCGACGCCTCCGCCGAACACACCTTCCATTTCCAGAGATTTGCCGCCAAGTTTTCCGTGGATCACGATTGCAGTTCAGGCACTCCGTTGGACCGGATTGCTGTCTGGCACGGTCGCCACAGGTGGCCTGTTAGGCGTCGGCTTGACGGTTGCCGGATACGTGATTCGCCAACGACTGCGCCGCCGGGTACGAGCATCTTCCTCGATCAATGATACCAATGCGACATCAGAAAGGAGTCTGGAGCCCGCCTCCGTTCCCTTTCCCCGCAGGTTGGATGAGGCACGTCAGCTTCTTGAACTCCGCCAGTCAGAAGGACGTGTGGCGGTACTTGATGCGCTGCGAGGAATGTTTCTTGACGACGAAATCGAAAAGCTGACCGCCGACCACTCTTCGGAATCGGCGAAGCTGGCCTCACAACTACGCGCGGCGATTGATGCACGCGTTGACGAAGTCGCTCCGCTCTCGACTCGCGGCTGACCGACGGCGATCCCCCGACCATCTCAATCCCCTTCCCAAGGAGAAATCCCCATGCCGATTGGCGAACCTGGCAAAGAGCAGTTCCGACGGGCGATTACAACGCTTCGCAACCTGCATATTGCCGCAGCCCTGTCCCCCTGCTTCACCCTACGTGCCGAACTGTTGGCGAATGATGAACTCTCCGATCGCGGCGGGTTCGACAATCCCAGCCGGGACCATCTGATCTCGCTCCTCGTTCACTGCGATCGGTGGCGACGGCGAGTCACCCACAACCCCGATCGCGACGACCTCGGTGACAAAATTGAACGGGCCATCAATACGAATGCGACGATCGACATCGGAGACAATCCGTTTGGCGGGGACGATATTCAGAACCAATCGGGAGGACTGATCGATCTGCCCTATGCACTTGACGGCAGCGATCCCGATATCCCGTTGCAGTCACAACTCAAGCTCAAGAGTACGCATGCCATCGTGCTGATGGGCGCCATCGACAAGTCGATCGTTGCCTGGACCCGACTCAACAGTCGCGATCGGACCCGATTCATCACCCGGTTCGACTCGATGCGGATCTACGGACACTATCAGGAAATCCTCGGCTACCTGAAGTCCTTCGGCGGCGATGACAACCGCGTGGATGTCGCTCAGGTCTTGCCGTCGGACGAACCGCTCGGGGCGAATGACAGCCCCAATCGCAAGACGGAAACCACGGGATCCACTCCCGCGACGTAGTGTCACGAGAAGACAGCCCCGAAGGGGTGAAATAATCCCAGCCGTGGACGGGAGTCCACGGTCA
>JAGQQQ010000030.1 GCA_020426125.1 Planctomycetaceae bacterium | reverse complement strand
GGTCCAGGGTTCAAGTCCCTGCGCCCTCACTCGATGAACGCTCTCCATTTTTGGAGGGCGTTTTTTTGTGTTGATTCCGTTCTGCCGTGTTTTCTCGGGCGATTGGAGGAGTGCCAACGGCTTGGTGCATCTCCTCATCCGTATGCATTTGCCTCTCAAAGAGACCCAACGATGCCTTTCGATCCACTGCTCGCTGATCGAGTTCGCGTCCAACTGTCTGGACTCGCGGGGTTAACCGAAAAGAAGATGTTCGGCGGACTCGGGTTTCTGATGAACGGCCACATGTGCTGCGGCATCTGGCAGGAGAGTCTGATTGCCAGAGTCGGACCAAATTCCTACCAAGAGTGCCTAGACCTGCCGGGAGCTGGGGAATTCGATATCACGGGCCGCCCCATGACCGGGTGGATTATGGTCGCCCCCAACGGTGTCGTCACTGACGATGACCTCGCCAACTGGATCGATCGCTGCGTGGACTTCGTCAAAACGCTTCCTCCGAAGGACTGACGCCATCCATTTCCGCAGTGGGACTATCTGGCGACACAACCTCGTATTCCGCCGTGTCCTGGTGCGGGTCATACGGCTCCTCTTCTGCGGCCTCCTGCGACAATTTCAAGGCATCTACGGAGTTGTGGATGCGAGCGATGACCACCGTGACATTGTCTCTTCCCCCGCGATCAAGCGCCTGATCGACCAAATTCCGACAAACGGATTCGACTTGAAGCGGCTGTTGCAAGGCTTGCTGGATTTCCTCGTTCGAGACGTGCAGTGTCAGACCGTCGGTACAGAAAAGAAGCGTGTCCCCCACCAACAGATCCAGACTGCCAAACTCGGGAGACATGGCCTCGCCATCGACACCAATATAACTCCACAGGGCATGGGAAAACGCGGACTTGGGGATGTCCTGTTTGGAAATCGCTCCCAACTCCGCGAGTCTCTCCGCCACGGTCTGGTCGTGAGTCAGTTGAAATAGCTGCCCCTGACGGGAGAGATACCCCCGACTGTCTCCGACATGGAGAAAATGCAGCCGCGGCCAGATCACGTAGCCCATCGTGAAGGTCGTCCCCATCTGCCGGAGTTCTTCGTGTCCAAGGCCTTCCTGCTCGATTCTCCTCTGGCAATAGTCGAGCGCTTTCTTCAAAACCGCTTCCTGGTCGGCGTCAAAAAAAGAGTCATTCGCCTGGGAGACGAACCAGGGCATGATATCGAGCAAGTAGCGGGCCATCGTTTCGACGGCAAGCTGGCTCGCGCGGCGACCGCCTTCGTGCCCGCCCATTCCGTCGGCGACGATGAACAATTGTCCCTGCGAGCCGCTGATCACGGACTGGTCATCCCCGATCGGCAAGCTGCTCTGGCTGACGGTCAGGCTCTTTGACAGTTCAGCGATCAGAAACTGATCCTGATTTTCCGACCGTTTCCGCCCCACGTCGGTCAGGCCGTGAGACTCAAGTTTATACGGCACAAACGCACTCCCGCTTGAAAGGTCAGCATCCCCACAATTCGTGGAGTGGCACGATGACAATTTGCAAGAAGAAGGCCCCTCGACAACTCGCCAGGGGCCTCGTTCATTCACAGCACTGATGACGCAAGTCCTATGCCAACAGGTCCTTCACGGTATCCCGTTCCGAGCGGAGTTCGTCAAGCGTGGCTTGGATTTTGGCCTGAGCGAATTCGTTGTGCTCCTGCCCTTGGACGATGCTGACTTCGCTGCCGGTGCTGACAAGGGGATATCCGAAAATCAGACCTTCGTCGACTCCGTAGCTGCCGTCGCTGCAGACCGCCGCGCTGAAACAGTCATCAGCTCCGGTGGGATTGACAATCGCCTTCACGGTGTCCAGAGCCGCATTCGCGGCGGAAGCGGCACTACTAGCACCGCGAGCTTCGATGACGGCAGCCCCGCGTTTTTGCACAATGGGAATGAAGTCGTTCTTCAACCAGTCCTGATCCGAGATCGCCTCCGGAACAGGCTTGCCATCGATCGTCGAATGAAAGAAATCCGGGAATTGCGTCGCGGAGTGGTTCCCCCAAATCGCCATATTCTTGACATGTTGAACGGCGACGCCCGCCTTTTGAGCCAACTGCGATTTGGCCCTGTTTTGGTCGAGCATGGTCATCGCATACCACCGGTCCCGGGGAACGTCCGGGGCGTTGTTCATGGCGATCAGACAGTTTGTGTTGCAAGGATTCCCAACCACGAGCACGCGGACATCTTTCGCGGCGGCGTTCTGAACGGCCTGGCCCGTGCTGGTGAAGATGGGGCCGTTCACCCGGATCAGATCGCCCCGTTCCATTCCCTGCTTTCGGGGGATACTGCCGACGCAGAGCACCCAGTTGCAGTCTCCAAAGGCCGTTTCCAGATCGTCGCTGCTGGTCTTGCTGACTCCGGCGAGTGTGGGAAAGGCACAGTCATCGAGTTCCATTTCGACGCCATCGAGGCTCTTCAAGACGGGAGGAATCTCGACTAGATTCAGATGGACCGGCTGATCCGGGCCGAATACTTGACCGCTGGCCAGTCGAAAAACCAGAGCATAACCAATGTTACCGGCCGCGCCGGTCACCGCGACTCGAATGGGAGTTGCCATTGCGTTTCACCATCGTTGGAAGGGTTAAAGTGACTTCAGACCGGCACTTTACCCAACTCCGGCGGACCCCGGCAAACGCATGCGCCAATTCTCAAAAATGCGTCGAGAATTCCCCAATTTGCGGATCGAAACGGAATTGTGAATTACTTGTCGAGAAGACTGTGATGCAGAAGAAACTCCTCCATTTGACGAAGAGTCTGACGGTACAACTCCTCAACAAACATCAAGTATCCATGGACTCCGCTGAGGTGGGGGATGAGTTCGCAGGTGTTGCCCGCCTCATGCATGGCCTTGGTGAAGGCTTCCGCCCCTGCGTACGGAGTCACGGTGTCGCCGGTGCCGTGAAATAGAATGGTGGGGGGGACGCCGGCTCCCACCTGGTGGACGGGCGATAACTCTCGCCAGCGGTCCCCAATCTTGGCTTGGCCGTATCCATCCTTTGATGTGTCAATCACGGGAAAGAACAATGCGAGGGCGTTCGGCGTCGCGGAGATGTCTTCGGGATCTGACTCCGCGTTGACGTCGTGGAAGAGGGCCGTTCCAACAGCGACATGCCCGCCAGCGGATGCTCCGCTCACGACAATCCGATCTGGATCAATTCCGAACGTCGCGGGATGCTGCCGAAGAAACCGAACGGCCGAGCGTCCATCTTCCACACAGTCGAAAACTGTGGTCCCCCGCTTTCGATTCAACAGCCGATATTCGAGGCTGATCGCGACGCATCCGAGATGAGAGAAATGGTCGGCAAAAGGATACATTCGTCGCGGTTCCCCGCCACTCCAACCGCCGCCATGAACGAAGAGGAGACACGGTCGCCGATCCTCCACTTTCCAACCTTCCGGTTCGAAGACGTGCAACGTCAATTCACCCTGCGGCGTCGTCTTGTACACCACTTCCCGAGAGGGTGTCAGCTTCACCGCGAGTTGGCCGACGGGGTCATTCCGTTGCCTCGGTCCCGGTGGCGGATCGAGGGCCGCGTGTTGCTCGATGAACTCCACGATGGGAGTCGGATCTTCAAGGCCATGCGGATGGTGTTTCACGCCGACTTTTTGAATCAGTTGGATGTGGCCGCCCAATTCCCGATAACGTTGGGCCAAAAGTCCCGTATTTTCCTTCCAGGGCACGACCTCATCCGCATCCCCAAAAACATGCAGCAACGGAACGCCGGCCTTTGCCAAGGGAGCCAATTGATTGACCGGATTCTGGTCATAGGCACGAGCCTGTTCGTCCGATTCGAATGCGTACTCTTGAAGAACCAGCTTCCAATCCCGCGTACTTCCCGGCCCC
>JAGQQQ010000844.1 GCA_020426125.1 Planctomycetaceae bacterium | reverse complement strand
AGCATCGAAGGAATCTTGGGCATTGAATAAGGACCGCCCCGGAGGGGCGAAAGATACCCAGGCCTGAAGGGCCGGCAGAACCAATCCGTGACCAAGGTTCTGCCGAGCCTTCGGGCCTCTGGCGGAATCTTGGTGACCGGTTCGGAGCCTGCAGGCTCCGGTTGACGTTCTGCCGGACTTCCGGTCCTGTACGCCGTTTGTGGTCACAAGTCTCAAAAACCTTCGAAATCTGGTCTGCAACACGTGCGTCACATGTCACCTTTCTGGCGACAATCGCCACCCATGTCCTGACTGCTCCCCTTGTTCCTACTCACTTTCCGCGACCCACTCCCCGTTCACTACGAAATCGAAACATTTATTCATTGGTCATCACTTAGCACGGTCTTCAGGTATTCGCTTCAGGCATCCAAACACCTCACACGTTTGGGGACTCTCGCTCGCTGCGCCTTCCAAAACGATGGAAAGCTCGGATTGGCCGGCTGAGAAGACGCATGCATAACCTGTGAATTGCCCTGTTCTGAGCGAAATGGAACAGGTCAATGGAAGATCGCCGCAGCATTCTGATGCGGGGGATTTCGTAAGTTTGTTAACGCTTTCTGGCATTCTTTCTTGCCTTGCCCAAGCGATCTCCTGACAATCCTGGATCAAGCGTCTCTCAAGTCAATTCCGGTCGCAGTCACCGCGAGGACTTGCTCTGAATGCGGAGAAGTCCTCGTCCATACGGCCCATTTCCTCGTTCCCCATTCCTCCAGGCTCTCACGAGGTTTTTTTAATGAATGTGATGAAATTGCCGCTCATGGCCTTACTCCTGATCGTTCAGGCAAGTTGCGAGATCGCCCCACCGGATCCGGAGGCGAGACAGGCCGATGCCGGCTACGATGAGGGCCTTTCCGATGTTCCGCCTCCGTTTGAGCCTGAAGTCGACGAACCACCGGCGCCAGAGGAGCCGACACCGATCTCCGCGATTGAGGGGATGAAACCGATCGACCTGTCCGTTTTGAATACGGGAGAACCGGTCGCCGGCGGCGAATTCAACAAGTTTTTCCCAGAGCAGAACGCGCCGTATGACATTGTCTTCAAACAGGAGAAAGAAGGGTTTGCATTGGTGAGCTTGCAGCAAGACGGCGAAGAGATCGCTCAGCTTTCCATCACCGATCTACGTTCCAACGCGCTCGCGGCGGAGAAGTTCAAATCCGCGATGGCCCATCTCGACGGCTACCCTCTCACGAATTCCGGGTCCAAAGGGACCGTGCTCTTAGTGGGGAACCGATATCAAGTCCAAGTTCGGTCGGCGAATGACTCGCTGGACGAGAATCAACGAAAGGAATGGTTGAAGAAATTCAACCTGCAAGGGCTGGAAAAGCTCGACAGTTAATCTTCTCTCGTCTTCGCTGGTTGGCTTCGCAGATTTCCCCCGCGACTCTTTTCTTAACCTCACTCGGACTTTCGGAACTCCACGCATGTCACAATCCATTATTGAACTCGTTGATAACCTCCCCCGACGCAGCATGACCGTTCGCCTGATGCAGGCCTTGGACTGGATCGTTCCGGGCGAGTACGTGAACCTCGTGGGTTGGGAGGAAACAATACGCGCGGTTTCCGGAGAGACGGACGCCGCGTTCATCCAAACCGTTGGCCGCCGTGCGGTTGAACTCTACAACGACCCCAAACATGGCTACCAGCGCGGACTGTGGATCTACCGAACCGTGGACTCCGTTCAGGGAGTCGCTGGATGGATGGCCCTGCTGAGCAAACTCGGGGAAGACTTTGGGATCTTCTCTTGGTTCCGCAAGATGACCCCCAAGGAAGACACGACCCAGGCCATCGACCTCGCAATCAAACTGACTGCGGAGATCGTCGCCTTCTGTACCGTGAACGGCATGCCCGGCGATCGCGTCGACGATTTCGTAGAAAGCCTCAGCGACTTCGAGAATGAGTCCCGAATGCGCATGGCTACCCTCATCGCCGCAGATGGCATTCTGCCACTCGGACCCGATTTCATTGACAAAGCGATCAAGATGATCGATGGATCAAAGAACGCTGTCACGGAAAATGAGCGGTTCAAACGGCTCCGCGGCCTGATTCCCGGCGACTCCGCGACGGAACAGGTCAATTTCATGGAACACGGCATGAAGTCCGTGAAAGACTGGGTCGGAAACTTTGTTGCTAAGCACGATATCACACAAAACCGCGTCCTGCAGAGCATTCAAGGGCTATCGGAACACCTCGAAGGCCGACTCGATTATGCCGCCGCATTTCTTGACATGACAACCGACTATTACGAGCACACGGGCATCCAATCCGTCGCCCGTAGCCTCATTACCCGGGCAACGAACGAAGTGTAAGCACTGCCCCAGCGTCGGTTCTGTGTCATGGGAGCATGTTCTGCTTGTTAGGGGGGGCAGCAAAGAAATGAAGAATGGGGACGAAGGGTTCAACGAACTCTTTGTTCTCGATCTTGCGACCGACTGGCCCCCGACCCCTACTCAGAACGCATGCCACTTGGGGACGACCGTGATCCCCGTCTCGGTCACGGTAAACCCCCGAGAGCGATCCTCGTCGGGATCAAAGCCAATTCGGACATTGGGCGGGATTTCGACCCCTTTGTCCACAATGGTACGATGGATTTCTGAATGTCGGCCGACATCGACACCTTCAAACAGGATGGAATCCGTCACGTGCGAATAACTGTTGAGCCGCACGTTGTGTGAAAAGACACACCGTTCGGCCGCCCCTCCCGAAAGAATGCACCCCGGGCCGATTATGCTGTCCATCGCATGCCCCACGCGAGGGGGGGTTGTATCGATATCTTCAAAGACGAACTTTGGCGGGGGGAGCGGAGCGTGATACCCTCGTATCGGCCAGGTGTAATCGTAAAGATTTAATTGCGGTTCGACGGCTACGAGATCGAGATTCGCATCAAAATAGGACTCCAGCGTGCCCACATCCCGCCAATAGTATTCGTCACCCGTATTGCGGTCCTGGAAGGGGTACGCCAACACTCGGTGGCTCGTGATGATGTTGGGAATCACATTCTTCCCGAAATCGTGAGAAGAGTGAGCATCCGTTGCATCCTGACAGAGACGTTCCAGGAGGAAGTCCATTTTGAAGACGTAAATCCCCATCGAAGCCAGACACCGATCGGGATCCCCCGGCATGGGGAACGGCTCC
>JAGQQQ010000843.1 GCA_020426125.1 Planctomycetaceae bacterium | reverse complement strand
CCGATAATCTCATTGAACTGTTCCCGGGTGACCTCGGCATCGAGGTGCTGTCCGGCCACAATACTGGGAACGGCCAAATACACTTCTTCCAGTGTCGAAAGCTGGATCTTCGCCTCGATCACGGCATCCATGAGTTTCGCCATCGACCGGTCTCGTGAAACCTTGTCGACCGCATCCAGGGAAATGTTGTGTTCTTTCAGCGCCCAACTGGCAAAGGCTTCATCAAAGTTTGTCCCCCCCAACATGTCGTCCCCCCCGACCGCCAGAACGCGAAAGGTGAGGGAATTCAATTCATTGATGACTTCGAGAACGGTCACATCGAACGTTCCCCCTCCAAGGTCAAAAACGAGGATTTTCTCGCGGCGCTCCTCATCCAATCCCTGGTATTGACTGAATCCATAATCCAGGGCTGCCGCCACGGGTTCCGCGAGAAGTCGGATCACCGGCAGCCCCGCCTGCTCGGCCGCCTCTTGAGTCCTCGCAATTTGCGGATACTTGAAGTATTGGGGATGCGTGATGATGGCTCCAGCAAATTCGAACCCGGCGGTGCTCGGGAACATTTTCTCGACGTCGCCTTTCAGACGTTCGAGAATGATTGCGGAGATATCCACGGGGGTATAGGGCTTCCCGCGGAGAGTGAACTTCTTGTTGTCATCGTCCATATACCGTTTGGCTTTTTCCACGGCGTTCTCGGGATCGATGATGAGACGTTGGCGGGCGAATCTCCCAACCAGGGGCGTGCCACTCTCCTGGATGTACACGATCGAGGGGACCGTCTGGCTGCCATCCGACAGGCGGTAGGCCTCCGGTCGGTCACCCGTCCAGCGTGCGATACACGAGAATGTCGTTCCCAGATCAATCCCAACCACGGGATTTAGCTCATTGTCCGGCATTCCGCGCCCCCTTGTTCAACAGTCTGAAATCGAACTCTCATTGGGACCTCCCGGTCAGTTGGGTTTCGGGGGGTTCCGGACGACATCGACAAGTATCGGGCGAATGAGTTCCCCCTCCAAGGAAAACCCTCGCCGGATGACGGCGGCGACGTCTTCATCTTTTAAGTCGGGGTCCTCAACTGTTCCCTGGGGTTCCATATGCACCGGATCAAAGGGCGTTCCCGGTTCGACGGTATGCGCCTCAATTCCCGTTCGCATCAAGAAGGCGTCCGCCGCGGCATTTAACCGTTGATAGGCCCCGAGCCACTTTTCCACCAACGCCGCCGCTGGAGAATCGGACTGACAGAGTTCCAACAGGCTTTTGCGGAGATGTTCTTCATTCGCCAAGCCCGCATCGATCCCATCGATGGCGGACAGGACCGACTTCACAGTCTGAAAGACCTGAGACCGGGACTTCTCCGATGCCTTCTGGGCATCTTCGATGACATGGAAGTTCGCGTCTCGCAACTTGTGAAAGCCGCTCGCTAGTTCCTGAATGAAGTCGGTCAGACCATCCAGTGATTCGGGACCCTTGGAACCCGGCCATTCCTCTTCCAAGTTCCCTGGAGATTCATCAGGCAGATCCTGCTTGCGATCCAAGACTCGCGAAAGCATACGATGGATAATCTCTCCCCCCTTGCGGTAGTTTGTCAGTTGAGCTTGAAGCTCTTCCGGGGCTGACGAGAAAGTTTCCGAAGCGGGGTCTCGGGCGGCGAGTTCTTCGTCGATCTCCTGATGGAGGACCTTCAACTCCGCGAAGAGCAAGTCGTAGTTGCCGTTCCGCTCGCGGACACGGCCATTGGCTTGCTTGAGATGGCCGCGTTCCCGTTCCAAAGAGATGCCATTGGCGGACTGAGCCCGATTTCGAACGGTTTGAACTTCATCGTCCAGTTGAATGACGCCATTGTCGACACCCAACGACACCGCCGAGACGTACTGGCCGATCGCCCCATCCGAATCTTGCGATGACGCGCGTTCCTGAGCGAACAAGACCTGAACAAGCCGCTTCCTGGAGGACTCCAGAAGATCGACAATTTCCTGTTGGCAATCGATCGACTCTTCTTCGGCCGTGGGCTCGGGGTCAATTTCGATATCCATTTCCCCTGGTTCCGGCTGCCCGGCGACCGCCTCCGGAGGAAACTCTTCGTCGGACACCTGAACCTCGCCGGAGCCTGTGTCTCCGACGAATTCCCCGAAACCTGGCTCTACGACGGGAACCGGTTTGTCATCCACAGGAGGGGCACTTGGCTCCCCGCCTCCCTCAATTCGAGCTTCCTGTTCTCCGCTGTTGTTGGAGATTTCGTCGACCGATGTTTCGTCACTCTTCGTCTGCGATGGAGCTGGTGCGTCCGCAGACGGGGACTCCTTCACGACAGATTCTTGACTGGCCGCTTCTTCAGACGGGGCTTGCGGTTCATCAGATATCGCGTTCTCGTCGACGGTGTCACTCGATTGCTGTTGGGAGGCGGCAACATTCTCTTCGTGTTTTTCGTCCATTTCGACTCTCTGTTGCTAGCAGGGCGGGGGAACGACGCCTATGTGACTTTGACTTCCAGTTCTTTGCTGATGCCCTGGTTCCCCAAGGCCTGAGCGGAGACTTTCAGCGTTCCGTCCTGATCAATCTTAAAGGACACGGTCACTTGTTGCTGCCCCTTGGGAGCGGGGTCCAACGGTCCGAGATGAAACTCTCCAAGGCAGGCACTCCCCTCGATCCCCACGTCGATGACGTCTGTTTGTTTGGGAAATTGAAAGATCGTGATTCGAATTTCGGGCTGATTGTCTTGAGTGGTGGCGTAGGTTTTCTCATTCTCGCAGGGAATTTCGATTCCCTTCGCGAGCAACTCGCTAAATTTCTGCCCCATCGTTTCGATGCCAAGGTAGTGGCTG
>JAGQQQ010000842.1 GCA_020426125.1 Planctomycetaceae bacterium | reverse complement strand
TCGTCGCTAACGATGACATTCCGACGGGGACCGGGGCTCGTATTGTCCCCGATGAGCCGACATTTCCGGGACCGCCGAAGTCGGAAACTCCCCCGGCCAGTGAGATCCCCGATTTCACCAGACCCAAGCCGACGCCGCTCCCCGTTGATGAACCGCCGACGGCTCCGCTGCCGTTTGAACCGGCCCCCGAAGCGTCGGGGACAAGTTCCGGATCCGCCTCTAAGAAGCTGGAGGAACTTCGCAAGAAGCGTCGTCGGGGGATGTGGAAATCGTATCTGGGGATGGCCGTTGTCCTGCTCGCATTAGGCGGGGGCGTGGCCTACATCATCGCGAACAACAAGCCCTCTCCTGACAAAGGGGGCAGTGCTGCAATTGCGGACGGTTCGGGAGAATCGTCTGAGACCGACGCGAACAAGCCTTACAGCAAGCCGAAGTTGGAAGGGGACCCGAACCTTGTCGCGGAGTTCGATCCCACGGCCGGAGAACCGGTTCAGCTGTTCATGATGCCCAGCGGCGTGAACATGGTCCTCCATCTCCGCCCTGCCCTGCTCTGGTCCGATGGTTACGACTACCAAGTCCTCCGAGCCAGCCTGACCGAGGAAGTCACAAACTGGATCGCGGAGAAGTTGAAAGAAGTCTGCCGACGGGAACCGAGTCAGATCGAAGAGGCGACGATCGGCCTGATTCTTGGAGCACGCGGGAGCGAGCCGGATGTCTGTGCGGTGGTCCGCCTGAAGGAACCGGCTCAGATGTCCGATCTGATCGAGGAGTTTTCGGGAACATATCTCTATGACATTACCGAACGCCCGGAATTGCGTCTCAAGGTCGACGGCACCTACGGCTACCTGATCCACGACGCCTCGACGATCGCCATTTGCCCGGAGAACCTCGCTGGTGAACTGGAACACTGGATCAAAACCCCCAACTACGAAGTGACCGAGGGGATGTCGGAACTGCTCGCCGAAACCGACCGGCAGCGGCTATTTACCGTTGTGGGAGAGTCGGGAGACATTCGACGGCATTTGAACGACCTGTTTCCCGAGTCGTCCCGGCAGTCGTTCTCCCAACTCTTTGGCTGGCTCGGCGAGGACCTGGAAACGGTCAGCTGGTCGGCCCATGTTGAGCCGTACTTGCACTCCGAGGTTCGATTGCGACCAAGCTCCGTTGTCAGTCCCACTCAGTTGAGAGACAGAATCACGTCGCAGTTGGATCAGCTTCCCCATCAGCTTTGGAAAGAGGTCTGCGTGAGAATGAAGCCGCAGGAACTCCGGTTTCGCGAATTCATTGGCCGCCTCCCCGCGATGGTGGAAGCGTTTCAGCAATCGACAGTCGTCACCAGTTCCGGACGGCATGTCGACCTGACAACCGTGCTCCCCGCGAAAGCGGCTCCCAACTTGGCGCTGGCCGCGATGTTCACCGCCACCGAAGCGGCGCAAACGGACTTCTCCGAACCGGTGGCAGTCGCCACCACCAACAAGCAACCGGACCTGCCGAACACGGTCGCGGAACGCATGCAGATGAAGGTCGATGCGGAATTCGCTCGCCGCCCGCTCGCGGATGCTCTGCAATACCTGTGTGATGAGGTCCATGTCAATCTGCATGTCGATGGTGACGGTCTGAAGGACGCGGGTTACACGAAGAATATGCCGCAGACCTTCAATCTGGGCCAAGTGCCGATGATTCAAGCGCTCGCGAAGATCGTGAATTCCTATCAGGAACGGAACAAGGAGATGGTCGCCTGCGTCGATCAGGACAAGATGCTGATCACCGTCACAACGCGAAAATTCGCCGAGGCTCAGGGGCTGGAAATTTTCCCATTGCCTGCAACGCCCGATGAATGATCGCGTGTGTCAGACCGATGGTCGCCCCTCGAGTTCCGATCATGAAACACTGATACGAAACTCGTCTTGGCGAAATAGGCGATTTCGAAGTAAGGTGGCGGCTTGTACCAGTTTGGCGTCCGGGAAGCCCGGAGCCGTATTCAGCGGAGAAAGCCGCCGTGTTGTCCATCATCATCCCCGTCCTGAACGAAGAAGAAAGTCTCCGGGAGCTACACCGGCAGATTTCGGAGTCCGCGGCCACGAATGACATCACGTGCGAAATCATCTTCGTCGACGATGGGTCTCGGGATGGATCCTGGAAGATCATTCAGGATCTCTCCGAAGAAGACGATCGTGTTTTTGGGATTCGGTTTCGAAAGAACTTCGGCAAGGCCGCCGCACTTACCGCTGGGCTCAATTGCGTTCGCGGCGATTATGTCATGACGATGGACGCCGATCTCCAGGATGACCCGGCGGAGATTCCCAATTTCTTCGCAAAGTTGGAAGAAGGATACGATGTGGTCAACGGCTGGAAACAGCGACGTCTCGACCCCTGGCACAAGGTGTATCCGAGCAAAGTCTTTAACTGGATGGTTGGGCGTCTGTCGGGGCTTCACCTGCATGACCACAACTGCGGCCTCAAACTGTTCAAGGCCCAAGTCGGACGCGAACTCACACTCTACGGCGAACTCCATCGTTTCATCCCTGTGATGGCCCACGCCCGGGGATTTCGGGTGAGCGAAGTGCCGGTCCATCATCGGGCTCGGCAATTTGGGTATTCAAAATATGGCGTCAAACGGTTTACCCGAGGGTTTCTCGACCTGTTGACCGTGACGTTCCTGACTGGATACGGCCAGCGTCCGCTCCACTTATTGGGGGGATTGGGACTGTTGTTCTTCGCTCTGGGGATTCTCGGACTGGGGTATCTCGGTCTCCTGTGGGTTCTGATGAATGCCTTCGAAGTGATTGCCAAGAGCTCGATTGGGACGCGGCCATTGTTGTTGTACTCCGTCGCTTCCATGCTCCTGGGTGGTCAAGTCATGTCCCTGGGGATGCTCGCGGAGATGATCGTCGCCAATACCGGTCGCGAACGAGACCGCTACAGCGTCGCGGAGCGGACCCGGTTAAAAGAGAACGGGCACGAACTCGCGGAAAGCCGATAGGTTCACCGACAAACGGGCTGACGAGGGACAAGATCATCTGGTCCCCGAACCAAATTACTCGATTTCGAGCAACACCTTCATCTCGAAGGAGTTGATTTTCGGATTGTTTGTCTTGCCCACAATCTTTCCGTAGTTCTCTTTGTTCCAGAGCCCTCGTTGTGCGTCCTTCGGAACGGTGATGTAGAACGAGTACCGTTCCTTTGCGAGATCTTTGCCGACCTTTTCTGGTTCCAAACGAACCTGGAGGAAATCGGGAGTCGTTGCCACATCTGTCAATTGCATCGGCTCATCTCGAGGTTCCACCACAAAGGTCAGTTTGAGTTCTCTCTCCGTCCCGGACGAAACTTTCCCCAAATCGACAAGCTGGTCTCTCGAATACCAATTCTTTCCGACAATCAGCAGCGCTCCTCCTTGAAATCCGGTAATGGGGAGAACGATTCGCGGGTACTTCTCATTGTTCGTCAGAAACACGAGTTCCTCGTTGATTTTGCGGGTCTCGTCGGTGGTCTTTAAGGTTCCCTGGAAATCGTAGGCGACGCTGGCGCCCATCGCTTCCAGTTCCCGTTCCTCCATTTTTCGTAGCTGGAAGTCCAGGAAATCCGATGAGGTTTCCATTGAAGTGATTTCAAAATCGTCGAATATCTCGGTACGAATGGTCCCCGAAAGCGGAATGTCCACATTGGGAGCGAGTGATCCCAAAGACCAGCCCGACTCAGGTGAAATGGCAATCTCAGGAACCATATTCCCCTGAACGATAAATTCGATCTTGTCGTTGTCCGGGTCATTCGTGTAGATCACCGCTCCTTGGGAAAACGGACCATATGACTTGGGGGTCCATTCCAGGTGGACTTCTGCCTCCCCGCCGGGGGGAACTTCCTGTAGTTTCAAACCGGTCAGAGTGCATTTGCATTGTGTCGGGCCCTTGGCAATTTTGAGCGGTGCTTCGCCTTCATTTTGAATGAGAAAGTCATAGTGTCCCGTGGAGCCGAGTGACATTTTCCCGAAAGCATGAACCAACTCGGGCATTTTGGCCTTTGGCCTTTTGGCCTCGGGATCAGAGGCCAACTCCTTTTCGAACGGATTTTCGCGAAAGTAGTCGTCCTCTTTTGTTTCCTCCTCTGGCTCCGTCTCGTCTTTGTTGGCATACCCCGACTCTGCGGAACCCGAGGCGTCGCCATCGTCCGATTCTCCAGAACGGGAGAGGACCGGTGGAGGAACAAAGGTCTCTTGCGACGTGTCCTGAAGCGCAAACAGATCCAGTTTGGGCAGAATGTAAGCGAACGCACACAACAGGAGAATCAGGGTCACCACAACGGACACCCATTGGACCAGTTTCATAGACGACTCCTCCGCGACGGCAGTGTGTGAAGAGAATCAAGACAACACATAACACGGGAAAACAGGAATTTTAGTCCACCTCGCCACTCGGAACAAACCGCCGAAATTCCGATCCCCGTCGTATTATCGAAAAACGCCCAAAACCAGAAGGCGACCGACCATCGGCACGATGGCGATCTCAAATCAACGCGATGGGATTTCTGAAATCGATGCTCGTTTGTGTGTCTCGGAACGGTTAAGATGGAGGGGTCACTGTTCTCCGACTGGAGTTT
>JAGQQQ010000841.1 GCA_020426125.1 Planctomycetaceae bacterium | reverse complement strand
GCTCGCGGTAGTCGATGCAGACGGCATCCCGGCCATCACCAGGATGGACCAGCATAAACCCTCCGCCGCCAATGTTCCCCGCTTCCGGCCAGGAAACCGCCATCGCGAACGCCACGGCGACTGCCGCATCAACGGCATTTCCCCCATCTTTGAGAACCTCGACACCAATCTCCGAGGCGACCGGGGAGACCGTGACAACCATTCCGTGCTGTGCGTCGACGGACTCCGCACGGGGAAGTTTTTCGGATCCGAAAGCCGATCCAGAAGCGAAGAAGATCCCGAGTGAGGCAACGAGAACGCAGACTGTCTTCTCAATGGAAGCAACCATTATTTTTTTCCCTTGCGGCGTTGGATGGCGAAGAACTCCTGGAGCAGAAAGCGGCATTCCTCTTGCAGTATCCCTGGAATGACCAATGCTCGATGATTCAATCGGGGATCGTCGGTAATCTGGTAGAGTGTCCCGCAGGCGCCGGCTTTGGGGTCGGCGGTGCCGAAGACCACGCGCGGGACGCGGGCTTGCACGATCGCTCCCGCGCACATCGGACATGGTTCCAATGTGACATACAGAGTGCAGTCGATCAGCCGCCAGGATTTGAGCGAATCGGCCGCCTGGGTGAGTGCGATCATCTCCGCGTGGGCAGTCGGATCCTGAAGCGTCTCGCGTTGATTGAACCCTTCTCCGATAATGCGGCCATCATGCACAATCACGGCGCCGACCGGAACTTCTTCCGCCTCGAACGCGGCTTGCGCGCGGAGAATTGCAGCACGCATCCAGTGCTCGTGCTGCTCGTACTCAGGAGTGTTGAGATCAATCATCGAGGAGTGATTTCAAGGGGAGCCAAAACGGATCGCTCGACAGTCTGGGCGAACTGCCCCACAATACGAGGATGAACGGATCAACTCCAGTTGGGACTTTGCGAATTCCCGTGCCCCAGTCTTTTTTCCTCGTAGCGGTGCTAGTTGGCTCTGTGTCGCAATTGTGGCCGCAGAGGGCGGAGGCCGATGGCCCGATCACCACTGGCCTTGTGCAACAGTTGTTGGTCGACGCGGTCCCATTGCCTCCGAAATCACCAACCGAGCTTCGAGCAAACGGCGGGTTTTCTCCCATCCCAGTATTGTCCGTTCCTAAGAGTGTGATATTCCGCCCCAATCTGACTTATGCGAGGTACCCCAAAACCGCAGTCAAACTTGACCTGTTTCTCCCCAAGGATTCCGGAAAGGAATTGCGCCCCGGCTTGATCCTGATCCATGGTGGCGCCTGGCGGGCGGGCTCCAAGGCCGATTACCGGTACTACGGCGGCCAGTTCGCGGAACGGGGATATGTGACCGTCAGCATCAACTACCGGCTGGTGCCCGAACATCCGTTTCCAGCCTGCCTGCAAGACTGCAAGACTGCAGTCCGCTGGATGAAGGCCCAAGCGAAGGACTTCCGGATCGATCCGGAAAAGATCGCCGTCTTTGGAGGCTCCGCCGGCGGGCACCTCGCTTTGATGGTGGGCTACACGGACACGCCCGAGTTTGAAGGGACCGGCGGCCACCCTGAACAGAACAGTCGAGTCGCGGCGGTTGTCGATCTCTACGGACCGACGGATATGACCGTTCCGGAAATTCAGCGGTTCGACTTTGTCGCGGAGATGTTCAATCAGTTCTTGGGGGCGACCATCGCAGAGAGACCGGAATTGTACCGGCTCGCTTCTCCCATCACGCATGTCTCAGATCAGTGTCCCCCCACGCTGGTGATTCATGGCACCGCCGACTCCATGGTCCCGATCACTCAGTCGGATGCTCTCGTCGAAAAACTGAAAGATCAGGGGATCCCGTATGTCTATGATCGCATCCCCGATTGGCCGCACGCAATGGACTTCACCCAGCCGATCAACGACCGTGTGCTCTGGATGATGGAACGCTTTCTCGCCAATGCCCTCAAGACTTCGGAAATCGCACGCCAATGATTTGGGATTCCCTGAAAGGGCATCAGCATCAGATGGAAATGTTCCGCCGCGCGATCGGTCGGAATCGGCTCGCACACGCCTACTTGTTGATCGGTCCTTCAGGAATTGGCAAGCGCTATTTCGCCAAACTGCTCGCCCAATGCCTGTTTTGTCCTCAATTTTCCGATGAGGAATTGGAAGCCTGCGGGGAATGCCACGCATGCCGACAGATGCAGGCGGGAACGCATCCTGACTTGCTGGAGATCGGCTTGCCGGACGGAAAACGGTCCATTCCCCTCGAACTGTTGATTGGGGATCGCGAAAACCGCGGGCGTGAAGGTCTTTGTCACGACATCGCCATGAAACCGATGTCGGCGAACCGAAGAATCGCCATTATCAACGATGCCGAGATGCTCTACGACGAGAGTGCGAATTCGATATTGAAA
Source organism: Planctomycetaceae bacterium (assembly GCA_020426125.1). Classification (GTDB taxonomy): domain Bacteria; phylum Planctomycetota; class Planctomycetia; order Planctomycetales; family Planctomycetaceae; genus HKST-UBA70. Next base: position 3,133 of record JAGQQQ010000841.1, on the reverse strand, counting down.
ACATTGGAAGAACCGCCGCCGGGGGCAATCTTGTTCCTTTTAACACCGGATATCGAACCGATCCTGCCAACGATCCGGTCGCGGTGCCAACCAGTGCGGTTTCAGTCGCTGGCCGATGAGGATTTGCGAGAATTGCTCCTGCAAGAGAATTCCGAAGCGGGGGAACTTCCCCACGAATTGATTCGCCTCGCCGACGGCAGCCTCGACACCGCCCGACAATTGCTGGATCCAGGACTCGACAAACTCCGTCGGAAAGTCTCCGCCCTGCTGACGCAGCCGACGCTCAATTCCGGCCAGGCGATTAAGGATGTCTCCGAGATCCTCGACGAACTCGGCGGAGACCCAGCCACGCAGCGAAAGCATCTCCGCTGGGTGCTTCAATTCGCAATCGACACCCTGGGGCGAAAGCTCAAGACAGCCGAGAATGTCGACGAGTGCGACCGTATCGGCCTGATGCTCGACCGTTGTTTCGAGACGGAACTCCACATTCGTCAAACGATGCCGGTTCCGCTTTGCCTCGAAGCGTTGTTTGCTTCGCTGGGACGACGATCACGAGGAATGTTGAGTTGAGCCACGAGTGCTGACAGAAGTTTTCGAGCAGAATTCCACTCCCAGAGATTGCTTCAGCCTCGGACTTTCCTCCTGAGCCACTTTTCGGTATTTCACATCTGCGGATGAAGGCTCCTCACTCGCGGCTTGGGATTTGATCAGGTCTTATGTCGACAATTCGTCAATGGATCGCCAGTAATCGGCCTCTCCTTCTTGCCGCGTTCGTATCATTCCTCGGCCTCCCGGCTTGTATTTTCGTCCACGAGCTGGGGCATTATGCCGTCGCGCGTGCTTATGGCTGGCAAACCACACTCTTTCCGGCGATGGTGACATACACCGGCAACCCCGATCGAAACCCTCGACTCTTGTTTTTGCTCGCGGGGCCGTTGATTGACTTGCTTCAGATTGGTTCGGGAATCGCCATTTTGTGGAGATTCAGACATCGAAGGGACCGTGAGCGTTTGGCGTTCTATTGGGTCGGCGTCATTCTAACGTTCGTATCCGTGAAATGGGTCCTGACTCCATTGATCGCCCCGTTTCACACATGGAACGATGAGCGGCAGATTTCGACCTTGATCGGATGCCCCCCGATGGTGCTACCGGGTCTTGTTCTAATTCCCGGTCTGATCTGTTTGTCATTTCTCATCAGGCAGCATCTGCGGCACGGGGCCATCCACAGCCTGGTACTCATCCCGGCCGGAGGACTTTCCGGTGCGGGACTGTGGATCAATCTGCTTGGTCCCTGGCTGCTGGGGAGATGAAGGCATTGCCCCCCGGAATCGACGGGAAACCGTTTCACACGACGAACTCAGGGAACGGGGACGACCTCGATTCCGGTGAACGGCAAACTGCCAACGGCTCGCGCATCGATCTTACTGGTGGGATTCCACCCCACTCTTTGAATGGACGGGAGGCTATTCCCGATCTACGACCTGAACCTTGATCTCGTCCGAGTTCGCACGGAGTTCCGGAGCGTACATCGCTTCGGCTTTCGTTGGCAGGGCGCTGAATTTTCCGGAAATTTCAGCGCGGACTCGGTAGCTCACGGAATGCTTGCCGCGTCGAAGCTCGCGGAGGAAGAAGGCCACCTTCTCGTCACGAAATTCGACATACGCTCCCAGTCCCCCGCGAGTGTATCCGCTTTGAAGCGTGACCGGTTCGAATCCCGCCGCCTTGAGGTCTTCAAACACGACGTACTCGTAATCATTCTTGGAGTCGATCTCCAATTCGATTTCGACGAGATCCCCACTGGCAAGCACGCCGAGGTTGTCAATCTCTTCCCGATCGTACTTCAGCACTTTCTGACCAACGGATTGCCCTTCGCCCCCGGCGACGGACACTTGCGCCTCTTTGTCCTGAACCAGTTTGTAGTATTTCCGACCCACTTTGATCTCCAGCCCCGCGGCCGTGATCATCTCTTCCATCGTGAAGTTGGTGACGTACAGGTTGTGGTAGAGAGGGCTGAGAGCTGAGGGTTGAGCGTTGAGGGGTTTGCGAACGATTTCCAGTTTGTGATTGCCAGCGGATAGTGCGGGGCCGTCGATCACGAAACTATTGTCGTAACTGAACAGAACCTCGGGGGTAATTTCGACGGACTGCTTCAATTCGCCGTCGAGATGGATCTCCACCAGCATGTTTGGCTCCGCTTCTCCGGATGCCTGCAAATACTCCGCGAGGGCTTCGATGCAGTACGCGGTCGCACGGGTGCTTTGCCAGTAGCCGCCATGGGTGCGGTTGTTGAGGATGTATTTGACCAGTCCAGACGCTTTCTCATCCTGGGGATTCACACGGGTCAGGAGTTTCAGATAGTGGGCATTCGCTTCGATGGTGTTCCCATACCAGAACCACCAGGCGCCGTTGTTCGGCAGGTCGAGAAACGCGGTTTGGTTCTCGTCATCGACTTTGATGAACTGGTCAATGTTGCGGATGACCATGTCGCATTCGTCGATGGCTCCCACTTCGTGCAACGCCAGGCCGATCAACGTCTGCGAGAGCAACGAAACCTTCAATCGGTCCCGGTACAGGAACCGTTGCATCTCCTGGTTCACGATTTCGGAATCGACCAAGACCGAGAAGACCATCGCATCGAGATCGGAGCAAGTGTTCTTATAGGGCTGTTTCCGTTTGGGATCATCTTCGTGGCGGAGACCTTCCTGGAGGAGTTCGACTTGCTTGGCTTGGTAGTCCTTAAGCCAGGCGACTCCCCGTTCGACGACACCGTCTACGATGGCGATATCGTTCTCTTGGGCCAGTTGCAGGCCATGCACGACGACCGCCGTGGTGTGGGGATACGAATGCTCCCCGAACCCGGAGAACCAGCCCCAGCCGCCGTCGCTGTTCTGCATGGCTGTCAGGTCTTTCACGCCTTGTTCGACCATCGCGGTCACTTCGGCTTCATCAAAGACGGGATTGCGATCGTACATCTTCCACTGCTCGGCCCGTTCACGGTCATCGCCGATCTGCTGGGCATTCAGGTTCGTCCGCTTCTCTTGAATGACAGCGAGATCGAGCCCCATTCCCTGGAGAATTCGCTGCGTGATCACGGTCGGAATGAACCGGTTGAGCGTCTGCTCGGTGCAGCCAT
>JAGQQQ010000840.1 GCA_020426125.1 Planctomycetaceae bacterium | reverse complement strand
ATTTGAACATTGTGACAGCAGGTGCCCTTCGGGCGCCGGCTTCCAGAGAAGTCCGCGACTCCAGTTCCGTTGTCCACTGTTGAGGAAAATCACACCGGTGCACGGTGGCAAATCATCCTCACGCCTGCAACGATCTCCGCGGAACAGCGCCGCCTTACGCCCCTCCAACCACGGAGTATGATGTTCGACGTCCGATCCTTCGAGGGTTCCCCCCAAGAACTCTCCGATTTTGTCGTGTCGACCTGGAAATCCTCCTACGAAGGGCGGATGCCGGTCCCGTTATGGAGTGCCGACTATTTTCGCTGGCAATTGCGTTTGGATGAGCCGAATAGCGACCGTCGACTTGTCGCGGCCTACCGGGGAGACCAACTAGCCGGGACGGTTCTGTATGTTCCCATGTCCTTTGAGATGGGGGGGGAACGGATCGAGGCGGCCCAGGCCAGTTGGCTGAGTGTCGATCCTCAATTCCGGGGGAAGGGTGTCGCCCGAGTCCTGCATGATGGCTCGCAGGAGGCCCTCCGACGAGACGGGCTCGCCTTTCAATTGGGATATGGCTTCTTCGGATCCAAAGCATCGAGAGGGGTCAAATTCTGGAAGAAGATGGAAGGCACGTCAACGAACTTTACGAGGTCCGTCGGGTTTTGGGCTCGTGTCCTCGATCCCCACCGAGCCGCAGCCTGGAATGTCAATCGCTGGGAGGGACGAGCCAGTGCCGCCTTCGCCCCCCTGCTCGGTCCTCCGCGACGTCGTGACGTTCCCGGAATGACCATTCGCTCAACGACCTCTGATGATTTGCCGAAGCTCGTTGAGCTGGCGGATCTTGCAACGAAAGGGTGCGACCTAAGATTGATCTGGAATCAGGACCGGTTGGGGCGGCAAATCGGGCTCGGTCGTTACGGCGAGTGCCTCGTGGCGGAGGTGAACAGCGAAGTTCGAGGAGCGATCGCGTTTCATGTCCTTCCGGTTTTGGGCCGCACGACCGAACTGGTCGGAATTATTGATCTGATCTTCGTATCCGAACTGAACACCGTTCAGCGTCGCGAATTGCTGAATTCTGTCCTGCTTCGGTTGCGGGACGCCGGAGTCGTAGTAGCATTAAAGCTTCGTTCGGGAGATTATCCGGCAGGGATGTTCCTTCATCGAGGATGGTTCTGGAAGCCGGCCGACTCTCACGTGTTGATCACTTGGGCTCAGGCGGCGCTATCCATTCCCCCTCTACGTCGACTGCATGTCCTATGGCGTTAAGCCATTTGTCGTTCGCAGCAAGTTGGACCTCGTCTCTATGAGCACTCCTCTGACAGGCACGCCTCCTTTGGGCACGCCGCTCACCGAGACATCCGTTTTGCAAGATCCGTCCCCATCAATGGACTTTCCGTCACGCTCATGGCCTGGGGATGAGGCGAAAATTCGCTGTCGCAGCCAACTGACGGAGTGCGATCGATCCCACATCGATCAGTTGGCCTACAAATGGGGCACCGCCCCTGAATCCTATGATATCGTCATCTCGGAAGGCTCGTTCTTAGAGACGCCAGGGCGTGACGCGGTTTTAAGCGTCCTTCCCAATGGCCGCTACTGGCACATGCCTGGCGGGATCCTGGCCCCAGATGAGTTGAAGCCAGCCATCGTCAGTTGGCTCAAAGAGATCGCCGAGCGGCAGAAGCGAACGGTCGCGGTCTACTCCGTTGGAGACGAGGAGGTCTCCCTGTTTCGCGAAGCTGGGTACGAAGTCAACAAGTTTGGCGAGGAACCCTATCTTCCCCTCGGAGATTTGACTTGGAAGGGAAAAGACTACGAATGGATACGGAGGCAGACGAACTATTGCCGCCGCCAGGGACTCGAAGTCTCGGAATCTCTGGATCCCGATTCCCATCGTGAAATGGGAGACGAACTGGTCGAGATTCTCAATGAAGACCTGCGGCGGCGAACCTACGCCCGGCCCCTGAAACTGCTGGTCGGCGACTTTGATCCGCACGCATTGCACCGCCGCCGGCTGTTTGTCGCCCGCTCACAGGAAACCGGGCGACTGGAAGGGTTTCTGGCGTGTAGTCCCATGAAAAATGGGACAGCGTGGTCGTTCGAGACCTTCCGCAAGCGGAGCGACTCGCCGCGCGGAACCATGGCCTTTCTCTTCCGAGAAGTCGTCGACCAGCTTCAAGCCGAGGGCGTTCAAGAAGTCTCCCTGTGTCTCGTTCCGGGAAAAGGGGTCAATCGCGAAACGGCTCCCGAGGCCCATTGGCTGGTGCGATCGTCGCTGGACTTGTGGTACACCCGGCTGAATTTCCTTTTCAACACCCGAGGGCAGAATTACTTCAAGTCCCGGTTCCGTCCGCAGTTTCGAAACCGCTACGTCTGCGTTACGCCGAAGTCGACCTGCGTGTCGATCCTCTCTTTCTTGAATACCGTCGGCGCCTTCACTCCGCACCTCGGGAACATCGCCCGCAACCTCTGGCACCACTGCGACCGGCATGTTCCAGATTGATGCGTGAACAAGACGATCCTCGAAACTCAATCACGAACCGTCGGTAGAACCCCGTTGAGTTCAATCGCTCGACCGTCTCGACGTTGCCGCGTGCGAACCGTAAACTTCCGCCGGTTTCGAGCAGGATCGAGTGAAATGTCGTTGATCAGTTTGCGTAAGGTCTCCTTTACTTGGAGCGAACCCGCGCTCCTGGAAAATGTGGATCTGGAAATTGGATCGGGAGAACGGATTGGACTCCTCGGACGGAACGGGGCTGGCAAGTCCACCCTGATGAAAATCCTCACGGGAGAAATCCCCCCCGATGACGGCGAGGTTCTGCTTCGCGACAATCTTCGCGTCGGTCGGCTGATCCAAGACGTCCCGACAGGAACGGAGCAAACGGTTCGAGAAGTCGTCGCCGAGGGGCACAGCGAGGACGCGCTCGACTCCCACAACTGGGAGGCCCAACAGGCAATCGAACAAGTGGTCGCACGGATGTCGCTGAATCCCGACGCCCCGTTTGCCTCTTTATCATCAGGAATGAAGCGGCGGGCGCTCTTGGCGCAGGCCCTGGTTCGAGAACCCGATCTCTTATTGCTCGATGAGCCGACGAACCATCTGGACATCGATTCCATCATTTGGCTCGAAAACTTCCTGCAAAACTATTCGGGCGCCTTATTGTTCGTGACGCACGACCGGGCCTT
>JAGQQQ010000839.1 GCA_020426125.1 Planctomycetaceae bacterium | reverse complement strand
ACGTCTGACCATTTGTAGGTCCAGTAGTCGACGAACTCAGGACGGGTGAGCAACTGGTCAATCAGCAGATCCCGTTTGTTCTCGGTGCTATCGGCCAGGAATTGGCGGACGTCATCCCGGGTAGGCAGCACTCCAATGGTGTCGAGAAAGGCTCGGCGAATAAACGCGGCATCATCGCAAGCGGGCGAAGCCGGAAGGTTCAGCCGCTTGAGTTGGGCATTGATCTCTTCATCAATGAAATTGGTGGCGGCGAGTTCGTCGTAGACTTGGGAAGGGACGTCATTCGGATAGGGGACGGTGACGCGGGCGAGAGCGATCTTGGACGAGAACCACGCGACGATCGCCCCCTCGCCTGGCCCGGCGACGGCCACTTGTCCCTGGTCGTCACAGGTGACGACGGCTTCGTTGGCGGAGCTCCATTTCGTCCACTCGGTGACATCGCGAACGCGGCCGTTGCTGTAATGAGCCAAAACAATCAGCTGTTGCGAGTCACCGGTTCCAAGTTGGACCCGCTTGGGAAGGACTTCGATAGACTCAACCACGGGATCATCTGCTGTCGGAGCGGCGGCACCGTGGGCAATCCACTCTGCCACGATGCGATAGTCCCGTGATTCCGGATCCAGTCGCAAGCCCCCTTTGTGAGGGAGAATCCCTGAGGGTTTGGCGAGGACGAGACTCCGCCCGGGGTCAGCAAACTCAACACGTCGACCGCGGTCCTGCTTGACGATATTGAAATGGTCCGTCGGCGGATCGTAGCCACGGAGCGAGAGGCGAAAGCCCCCTTTTCCGGCGAGGGCACCATGGCAGGGTCCCATATTGCATCCGGCTTTTGTCAAAACGGGGAGCACATCGTTGCGGAAGGTCCAAGAGACCGGCTGGTCCATGCCGTCGACTTGAACCTTTGTCGTGATGGACTGTCCGTTGACTTGAGCGGAGATGGTGGTCGTGCCGTTGCCCTGGGGGGTAATCACACCTGACGAGGAAACGGTCGCCACATTGGGATCGACCGAAATCCACTCGATGCCTTCGGTAACTTGCTTGGCGGTCTGTTCGCCGTTGACCGTCTGCACCAGCAAATGCTGCGAGGCCTCGGCTCCCGTCAGGTGGGTCTCACGAGGGAACACGCGATACTGCGACTCTGCGTTCGCGATCGGGGCCGTAAGCAATAGGGCAAAGCAAACCGCCGCCAGGGTGCGAAGCGTGTAAGAACCAGCGAGGGGAGAATACTCAAAGCGACTCATAGGGATCGGCGACCTCACGTCAAACATTGGCTGATGTCGATGCCTCGATGGTAGTCGAACTGCGATCGTTGTTCATCCGTAAACGGTTGAACGGAAGCCTCGACGCTCGTTTAATGGAGAATCTCACACTGAAGACTTTGGGAGCACACGCTCACTGCTCGCCGTTATAATGTGAAAGATGCCCCGATTTGCTCTGTTGAAACACGACTGGCCATTTGATCACTATGACTTCATGTTGGAAGTCGATGGTGTTCTCGCAACGTGGCGGTTAACGCCGACACCAGAGCCAAGTCCCGAATATGTCGCGGAGCGATTGCCGAACCATCGGATTGAATATCTGACGTACGAGGGGGCCGTATCGGGAAATCGAGGGACTGTCACTCGGGAAGACGGCGGCGCGTACACACCGGCGCTTCCGACGGCTGGGCCGACGATAAGCTCCTTCTGCATCGACATTTATGGCCAGACGATCAACTTTGAGGTCTCGTTGCGGACGATGGCGGATGGGCAACAGCGTCTCTTGCTGCGGCCCTTCCCGCCGAGCCGGGGGCAGCAGTGACGGAGTCGGAACCCGTTTGATGTTGATCATTTACAACACTGTTTATTGGCCGGTGGTTTGCAAAAAGTTTGGAATTTTTCGCAAAATGGGACGAACGAAACCCGTCTCAAAGCGGTAACTTGATGGAACCGATGGATTTGTTGCCCAGACGAACTTGTTGCCCTTGAGGGACTGTCAAACAAAAATCGGCCAGATCACCTTTGCTTGATCGATTGGGATGTCGGTCTCGAAG
>JAGQQQ010000838.1 GCA_020426125.1 Planctomycetaceae bacterium | reverse complement strand
TCACGTTGGTCGGAATGTACGCGGAGACCTCCCCTTCGAGTGTCTCGATGATGGGCAGGGCCGTCATCGATCCGCCGCCGAGTTCGTCGCTGAGCTTCGCGGACCGTTCCAGCAACCGGCTGTGGCAGTAAAACACGTCCCCGGGGTATGCCTCACGACCTGGGGGACGACGCATCAGCAACGAAAGCTGACGGTAGGCCTGAGCCTGCTTGGTCAAGTCGTCGTAGACACAAAGCGTATGCTTGCCCTGATACATGAAATGTTCCGCGATCGCGGCCCCAGCGTAGGGGGCGATGTACTGCAGCGGAGCGGGGTCGGCGGAGGTCGCACAGATGACGATGCTGTAGTCCATCGCCCCGTTCTCGGTCAGAGCTTCCACCACCTGACCGACGTTGGCGGCACGCTGGCCGCAGGCGACATAGACGCAAATGACGCCGCTGTCCTTTTGATTGATGATCGTATCCAGGGCGATCGCCGTCTTCCCTGTTTTCCGGTCGCCAATGATCAGTTCTCGTTGGCCACGCCCGATGGGGGTCATCGAGTCGACCGCCTTAATCCCCGTCTGCAACGGCTGCTTCACCGGTTGCCGCTGAGCAACACCGGGTGCGGGATATTCCACGGGCCGTCTGTCACTGGTGACGATCGGCCCTTTGCCGTCGAGCGGGTTCCCGAGGGGATCGATCACACGGCCGATCATCGCGTCGCCGACCGGAATCGAGAGCAACTCGCCGGTGGTCTTGACCTCGTCCCCTTCCTGAATGGCGAGGTAGTCCCCGAGAATAATAATCCCCACGGACGACTCTTCCAGGTTGAAGCACAGGCCCCGGGTGCCGTTGCTGAATTCGACCATCTCCCCGGCCATCGCGGAGGAGAGTCCCACAGCACGGGCGATCCCGTCACCGACCTCGATGACGCGGCCAACCTCCGCGGTCTCAATCTGACCTTGGAAGTTCTCAATTTCCTTCTGAATAACTGAAGCGATCTCGTCCGCTTTGAATTTCATTGAGATATCCCTCTCTGAGGCGGTGACGCAGATTCTTCAATCGCGTGCGGACCGACCCATCGTAAACGGTGTCACCAACTTGAATAACCAAACCGCCGATCAAGCCTTCGTCGACCGAAGGAATCAGAATCGGCTCACTGGACAAAACGGACTGCAACCGGTCCTTAATCTGGCCCAATTGTTCTTCTGACAGCGGAGCAGCACTCTTCACCTGCACCCGGCGCTTCCCGCCACGCTTCTCGAACTCCAACCACGCCTCATCGAGGATTAATGGAAGGATGTCTAACCGGCCACGAGTAGCAAGAACCTTCAAAAAGTTCGTCAGCAAAGGCGACGCCTGACTGGCAATCGTACGATCGATCAACGCAACCTTTTCCTCGGGACGCATCGCGACGGACGTCAACATTTGCTCAAAGCGAGGATTCTTGTTTAAGACGTCATCGTGAAAGGACGTCAGTTCCTCAAGCGGATTGGACTCCCCGGTCGTTTGGGCCGCATCCAGAAAGGAGACCGCGTAAACTCGCGCGACCGCCTTGGCACTTGGGTCTTCCAAGACGTGCGACTGACGAGTGGGCTGCGGCTGATCGGACATAGTTCAAACGACATCCAGGATGGAAAACGCAGGGAAAAAACCGCCCGGCCCGTCGTCTCCGACCCGGGCCAAAAACACTTCTTTTCTCAGACGACATGGCCAGCGACCAGATCGACCAGAGATCTCTAATTCGCCGATAGCTGTCCCAAGGTCTGATCGATGAGCCGACGCTGGTCGTCATCATTCAAACCGTCTCTTAATCGGCTCTCGGTCACAGCCGACACCTTCTCCGCAAGTGAACTGAACAGCTCATTCAAGGACTGGTCTCGAACCCGTTGAATATCATGACGCGCCCGTTCCACGGAGGCGTTCGCCTCCTTCTCGGCCTCAGCCAGGATATCGGTCCGCGTGCCGGTGGCATCGCGATCGGCTTCGGCCAGCGTCTCGCGGATTGTTTCGTCCAAGGATTCCATTCGTCCTCGGACCTCTTTCAATACCGACTGGGACGCGGCCAGATCATTCTCCGCGATGGAAATCGCTTCGTTCTCGGCCTGCTCTCGGGCGGACATGCTCGACAACAACAAATCCCAAAGTCCGAGAACTTTAATTGCGACAACGAATCCGATGAACGCGATCAATGACCAAAACGGCAGGTCTCCCCAGATCGTGTATTCGTGATGGCCATCGCCGTGATCACCCTCTCCATGTTCAGCGCCATGATCGCCCTCACCGTGGGCGTCATCACTCGCGTGACCGGCGTGGGTATTCCCATGCTCGGCGGACTCGGCCTTGGCTGGAGCATCGTGGTGATCGTCCTCCTGGGCAGAGACGGCCACCGGCAACAGGCACAGGCAGGCGAGGAGAATCAAAATGTCACGTCGGTGCGGCAACACGAACACGCTTCCTGGACGATGAGACGATTCGACAATCAATAACTGGGTCGACTCTCGGAACAATGCACAGCAACGTGTCGCGCGCTGCTCCAATAGTCACTTGGGGGACTACATTCGCCGACCAATCACGTGCTCTGTTGCCAGAGCGACTTGCTGGTCAACCGTTTGCTCCAACTCCGCGAGTGCTTGCTCCCGGGCTTGGGCGATCTCGGCCAAGGCCTGCTCTTTAATCTGCTGCGCCTTTTGTTCGGCTTCGCGGACGATTTCGACCTTCCTCGCTTCGGCTTCCGCACGTGCAGAGGAAACGATCTGTTTGACCTGCTCTTGCACCTCCGCCAACCGCTGGTCAGCTTCATGACGAAGCTTCTCGGCCTCATGTCGAGCCGCCTTCGCTTCCTGCTCAGCATTGAAAACCCGGCTTTCGCGGGCGTTTAATCCATTGATCAGCGGCCCCCAGACGGACGCACGCATCACAAAGACGAAGGCAATGAACAACAGCAATGAAAAAAGAAACAATGGCCACTCGGGTTCAAGTGGTGGAGCATTGTAATCGGGATGCTCCACCGCTTCTTCCGCCGATGCATCCTCACTCGCAGACCCCGCCTCCACTGCATGATCGTCATCGGCCAGAAGCTTGGCGTGGAAACCATCCGTCGAATTCAGGCCGACGAAGAGAATCAGCATCACCAAAAAGCTGGACTGGAAATTCTGACGCATGGGTTTGATGGGCTAAGGGAAAGCGACAGAGGACAAAACCTGAACCGTGTCAAATCAGACAACGAGAGCGATAATACAGACGATCAGGGCGAAGAATGTCGCCCCTTCGATCAGAGCCGCGGCAAGAAGCATGCCCCCTCGGATGTCACCAGCTGCTTCGGGCTGACGAGCCATGCTCTC
>JAGQQQ010000837.1 GCA_020426125.1 Planctomycetaceae bacterium | reverse complement strand
CGCCACCACCGTAGCCACCGCCGCCGCCGCCACCCGAACGGTTCTCGCGAGGACGAGCTTCGTTCACGGTGAGGTTCCGACCTTCGTGAGGTTGGCCGTTGAGAGCCTCAATGGCCGCAGCTGCGGCATCTTCGGATTCCATTTCCACGAAACCGAAACCCTTCGAACGACCAGTTTCCCGGTCCTTGATCACGGTCACGGAAACGACATTGCCCGCTTGTTCAAACAAATCTTTCAGGTCGTCTTCAGTCGTGTTGTAGGAAAGGTTGCCTACATACAATTTGGAATCCATCGATCTCACTGCCAGAACTAAAAAACCTCGTCACATCAGGCAGAGAGGGCACGATCCCAAACTCAGCGCCGGTCGGACGACATCGAGACGGATCATATCAGACCACTCCGGCATGACGGAAGGGAACACAAGGCCAGATTCGTCAAGTCCCAAAAACTTCATTTTATCCCGTTCCGGCCAAATTCACTCCGTCAAATTGGAATCGGACTTTGTCGGGGGCCATTGGAAAACGCAGAGGTCGCGGAGGTGAGGAGAGTCGTAGAGAGCCGACATGGGACCGACTCCTCGGGATTCTCTCTGGAAATTTGACTCTGTGAAATTGTGCTCGCCTCGACGGACTGCCTCGATTGGGCCTGTCGACCAGAAGTGTCTCGACGGGTCAGGGAACCACGTGCACCAGCACTAGGTTTTTGCCCTCCATGCTCCAGTCCGTTGTCCCGACAATTACGAACCGGTCGCCGCTGGAGAGCACGCCTTGTTGCCGTCCCCAGCCAACCGCGAAGTTCGCAACCCGCAGCGGGGAGTCCTGACAGACACCCGTCACCACGCCGCGGACTCCCCAAACCAGTGTCAGGAGCTGGGCGGTCCGGGGATTATCAGTCAGTGCCAAAATGGGGACGCCGCTCCGCAATTCGGAAACTGCCGCCGCCGTCACACCCGACTGAGTGAGCACGACCAGCATCTTCGCCCGTATTTTTTCCGCCGTGTAAATGGCCCCTAGCGTCAAGGCCTTTGTCAATTCGGTTGCCGCGTGCCGCGCCGATTGAACGCCGCCGTCCAAAGGCAGATCCTTCCGCGACGGCACCAGCGGTTCCACTTCCCGTACGATCCGGCTCATCATCTGGACCACTGTCGCTGGATGCCGCCCGACCGCCGTTTCCGCCGACAACATGACGGCATCCGTCCCATCCAGCACGGCATTCGCTACATCTGTCGCTTCGGCTCGCGTCGGCAATTCGTTCTGCTGCATACTTTCCAACATCTGGGTCGCGGTGATCACAGGAACCCGCCTCCGATTGCAGGCACGAATGATCTGTTTTTGAATCCCGGGCACGCGGACAATATCGACTTCCACTCCCAGATCGCCGCGGGCGACCATCGCTGCGTCCGTCTCCTCCAAAATGGCTTCGAGGTTCTCGACGGCCGCCGGTTTTTCAAATTTCGCGATGATCAACGGCTTGTGCTTGGGGGATGCTTGGTCGATCCGTCGTCGCAAATCACGGATGTCATCAGCTGTCCGCACAAAGCTTAACCCCAAAAAGTCGAGGCCATTGGCTAATGCCCATTCCAGATCTTTGAGGTCCTTGTCCGTCAGACTCGGAAGTTGAAGTTGACTGTTGGGAAGGTTGATCCCTTGCCGGCTATGGATCCGTCCTCCCTGATCCACCTCACAAACGGCCGCCTCTTCACGGACCTCCTGGACGACCATGCTGACCATTCCGTCGGCAAGCAGGATCCGATCTCCCGGTTTGAGATCCTGAATCAAGCCCGTGTAGGAGCAGGTCAGCTTGCGATCAGCGGGATTCGCCTGATTCTCGTGAACAAAGGAGTAATGCTCTCCTTCGTGAACACGCAACCCTTCTTCAGGAAGTTCGCCCAAACGGATTTTGGGACCCGCGAGATCGCCGAGGATCCCGATTGGACGGTCGATCTCAACCGCGATCTCCCGAATCGACTGCACCACCTGCGAGAGCACGTCATAGTCGGCGTGCGCAAAGTTGAGCCGAAAGACGTCGACCCCCGCAGCGACGAGTTCCTTCAGTTGGGCATACTGATTCGACGCCGGGCCAACAGTCGCCACAATTTTGGTCTTCGTCAGGCTCGGTTCGGTGTAGTTGGGCATCGCGGCAAGTCTCCCGGTCTCGTCGAAACGGAATTGCGAGCGGGGGCATAATACACGATTCTTCGCCATTCGTAGCCGACAGGTGTTCACGATTCGCCGAGTTCAACGGATTTTTATCCATCGATTACGTCGCATAAAGCTTTCCGACGTAGTCGCCGTATCCGTTATAGATCACGGTATCGTAGACCTTTTGGGTGCCAAGCATCCATTCCCGGGCCTGGCTCCAGCGGGGGTGCGGGACGTTCGGATCGACATTCGCCTCGAAGGCATATTCATGTGGGGCCAGCGTGTTCCAGAATGTCGCCGGTTGCTGATCAGTGAGTTCCATGCGAGTGATCGATTTGATCCCTTTGAAGCCGTATTTCCACGGAACCACGAGGCGGATGGGCGCCCCATGTTGCTTGAGCAAGGGTCGCCCGAAGATGCCTGTCGCCAATATCGCCATCGGATTCATTGCCTCCTGAATTGTCAGACCTTCCGAGTATGGCCAGGGATAATCATCAATCCTCTGCTGGGGAGCCTGCTCGGGGCGGAAGAACGTTTCGAACTTGACATACTTCGCTGAGGGCAACGGCTCGACGAACTTCAGAAGTTCCGCGAGCGGGAACCCAGTCCAGGGAACACACATTGCCCAAGTCTCAACGCACCGATGTCGATAGGCCCGTTCTTCGAGGGAAAAGGTGTCGTAGACGTCGTCGAGGTCGAACGTGCGGGGTTTGTTGCAGAGACCTTCGACCGAAAAGCTCCAGGGGACTGGCTCGAATGGGTCGACATTCAAATACACCGATTTTCGGCTACTGAATTCATAGAAGTTGGTGAACTCGGCGGCATCTTTGCGAGTGGTCTCGGGACGGCCGTATTCAAAGGACTCATTCAACGGAGCTGGGTAATGGTCGGCCCCCTTGTCCACGTGGCCGGCTTTGTCCAACTCTTCGATCGATGGTCCCCCACACCCTGACAACCAAGGCGAGATGGCTCCCAATCCAGCGGTCAACCCGATCGACTTGAGAAACTCGCGGCGCCGCGTGCGATCAAAGAACAATGACTCATCGGTTAATGCCGATTCCGGCAAGTCCCAGGGTCGGCGAACAAAACCATGAATGCGAGGTCCCGACATCAAGTAGCAATCCATTGGAGGAGGCGAATGTTTCCCCAACGATTTTATGTCGGCACGAAATTCACGGACACCCCGGTTTCAACGATGGAACCCCCAGAAATCGCCAACACCGTACCCCGATTCCCGATTCCTTGCCCCATCACTCCCCATACCCAAACTCGGTGAAAAAGCGGCTCCATTGATCATGGAGACGGACGCAGTCCTCGGTCGGCAACTCCGCGTGTTTGTTCCGTTGATAGCCAGCATTGGCTGCGAGGTATTCTTCCAGACGCGGTTGGTAGTTCTCATACCCTCCCAGATCGAGTTGCTCATAGGCCCCTCGAAGCGTCTCGCGAGGATCGTCCACGAGTTGCTCATAGGAGATCTCGTGCAGGTGTCCTTCTGGGACAAGCGACCGTTCGTCGAGATAGGCGTTGTAAAGGCGCTTGTAGGTCTGGACGACCATTTCCGGGATCTCTTCAGGGGGGAAATACTGAAGCCCCCAAACGGGTTGCACCTTGCTGGCCATGTGGCACATCGATCG